>WREN01000197.1 GCA_009779295.1 Oscillospiraceae bacterium
GAGTATTTATATCAATGAGCGGAGGTAAACATTTTTGTGTTGCATTTGTGTTAAGAATGTGATATAATGTATAAGTAACAAGTAACTTAACGAGGTGATATAAATGAGCAGAACAGCGAAAACTGAAACTTTACACATTCGCGTTTCGCCGGAAGTTAAGCAAGAAGCGGAAATGTTGCTGAACCAAATGGGAATGTCAACGACGGAAGCGGTAAATATATTTTTAAGTCAGGTAATTATTAACGGCTGTATACCGTTTACGATCCGCGCGAAAACTCCGAACGAAACCACTCGGCAGGCAATGTACGAAGCGGAAAACGGAATAAATTTAAAAAAATTTGAAAACGCTGAGGATATGTTTAAGGAGTTGGGTATATAATGAAAGTTCCGGCATTCGGTACTCAATTTAACAAAGACATGAAACAATGCGAAAAGCAAGGAAAAGATTTAACGAAAATCAAAGCGGTAATGTTTGACATTATTGTTGAAAACGTATTACCGCCAAAAAACAACGACCATAAATTATCGGGCAATTATAAGAATCATAGGGAATGTCACGTCGAACCCGATTGGTTGTTAATTTATTATCCGAAAGATAAAGAAGTCACGTTTGTTAGGACAGGAAGCCATTCGGAATTGTATGAATAAAGAAATGACCGGATTTAAAGATTTATACAAAGAAATATTCGAAAATAACAACCTGCCGCAGTTTATTTCCGACGAACTTATTCAAAAATTCGCGGAACTAACGGCTGAGATGCTGCGCGTCAACGAGTACATGAACCTCACCGCCATCACCGATACAAGCGATATAATCGCCAAACATTACGCGGATAGTTTGTTGATTGCGGAGTCGATTCCCCACGGCGCGAGTGTTATCGACATAGGCAGCGGAGCGGGTTTCCCCGCTCTGCCACTGGCTGTTGCGCGTCCGGATTTGCATATCACCGCGCTCGATTCAACCGGTAAGAAAACCGCTTATATTTCTGATACCGCGAAACTGTTGGGTGTGAATATCAACGTTATAAACGCACGCGCTGAAATCGCCGGACATGATAAGAAACACCGCGAACGGTATGACGTCGCGTGCGCGAGAGCAGTCGCGCCGTTGAACGTTTTGATGGAGTATTGCCTGCCTTTCGTGAAATTCGGCGGGAAATTTATCGCGATGAAGGGCGCGGATATAAACACAGAAATCGACGACGCGGAAAATGCCGTTGTTATTCTCGGCGGAGAAATAGCGGAAAATAAAACTTTCATGTTGTACCAATGCGAAGTTTCTCAAAAACGTAACATTATTATTATACAAAAAAACAAACCCACGCCTATAATCTATCCGCGAAATAACGCACAGATAACCAAAAATCCGTTGTAAACTTAATGATTTAATAATTAAATTTTTGTTTCACGTGAAACAATTTTTTAAACTTTATATTAAATCCATTGACATCTCATTCTAATGTGTTATAATATTTAATATAATAAATTTCGGAGGCAGAAACGATTTGGGTGTAGTAATAGCATTCGCCAACCAAAAAGGCGGCGTCGGCAAGACAACTTCCGCTGTCAACATCGCCGCAGCATTGGGTATTCGCGGCAAGAAGACATTGCTCATCGACGCCGACCCGCAGGGCAACGCGTCAAGCGGCGTAGGAATCAACAAGAAGAGCATACGCCTGACGACATACGAAATATTAATCGGCAAATGCAGTTGCGCCGATGCTGTTATTACGACCAAATTTACGAACCTGTCGGTTATTCCGTCCAACATCAATCTCGCGGCGGCGGAGTTTGAGATAATTAATTTAGATGACAGAGAAGCGCGTTTGAAGAAACCGCTGGATTTAATTAAAGACGATTACGACTACGTTATAATCGACTGCCCGCCGTCAATAGGGATATTAACAATCAACGCGCTGACCGCGTGCAACGGCGTTGTGATACCGATGCAATGCGAATATTATTCGCTCGAAGGATTGTCGCAGTTGATGATTTCTTTGCGGCAGGTTAAAAAGCTGTACAATCCCACGCTTGAAATCACGGGGATACTCATCACGATGTACAACGGACGTTTGAATTTATCGGTGCAGGTTTTGGACGAATTAAAAAAGTTTTACGCCGACAAACTTTTCTCGATATTCATACAGCGGAACGTCAAACTCAGCGAAGCGCCGAGTTTTGGAATGCCTATTATGTATTACGACAAAACCGCTAAGGGTAATTCATATATGGAAATCGCGGACGAACTTTTGGAAAGGACGGGGATGTAAGTGGCTAAAGTGAAAAATACAGGTTTAGGTAAAGGGCTTGAAGCAATATTTTTGGACAATTCCGCTGATACATATGGGAACGGATCTGAGTCAACTACGGTTTTACGCATATCCGAAATCGAACCTCGTCCCGATCAGCCTCGGAAAGTTTTTGAGCATGAAGCGTTATCGCAGCTCGCCGATTCAATCGCCACCCACGGATTAATCCAGCCTATAATCGTTCGCAACGGTTTAAACGGCTTTTACCGTATCGTCGCGGGCGAGCGAAGATGGCGCGCGGCGAAGATGGCAGGACTGAACGAAGTTCCCGTTATTATAATGGATATCGACGATAAGAAAGCGTCCGAAATCGCGCTCATTGAGAACATCCAGCGTGAGGATTTAAACGCAATTGAGGAAGCTTTCGCATATCGAACACTCATGACGGATTTTGATATGACGCAGGAAGAAGTTTCAAAATCGGTCGGGCGTAGCAGGAGCGCGGTAGCGAACAGTTTGCGTTTGCTTGATTTGCCGGAATCGGTTTACGATATGGTCAATTCATCTATTATTTCGGCGGGACATGCAAGGGCACTCTTGGGTTTGAAAAACGAATCCGATATGATAAAAGCTGCCGAATTGATACGCGACAAGGATTTGTCCGTTCGTGAAACGGAAGAACTCGTCCGATCTATGAACCGTCCGGTAATTGAGGAAGCCATAGAGGATGTCGAAATGGTATTGCCGGCGGATAATAAAAAAATATACAAAACGGAACTTGAACATAAAATGTTCCAGTGTATCGGACACAAAATAAAGATTAAAAAATCACGGATCGAGATAGAATATATAGATAATGAAGATTTAGAGAGCATAATCAAGATTTTATGCGGCGATAATATCTTCGACGAATTAATTTAAGGAGATAATAAAAATGTTAGATATTAAACTTATAAGAGATAACCCCGATAAAGTAAAACAGGCATTGCTGAAACGAATGGATGACGTTTGTTTCGATGATTTACTGCAATGGGACAGCGAACGCAGGAGTTTGATTGCTTCAGTGGAAATATTGAAGAACGAGCGGAATACAACATCTGCCGAAATTCCGAAGTTGAAAAAAGAAGGCAAAAATGTTGACGATAAGCTCGCAAGGATGAAATCGGTCGGCGAGGAGATTGCAAATGCCGACAAGAGAATCACCGAATTGGATGAGTTGATTTTTAATTTCATGGTAGGGCTGCCGAATTTACCGGACGATGATGTAGCCGCGGGCGGGAAAGAAAACAATACCGTTCTGCATTTCTGGGGAGAAAAACCAATTCAGAATTTTCAAATCAAGAACCACGTTGACTTGTGCGTCGATCACGGCTTGATTGATTATACACGCGGCGCGAAATTAAGCGGCAGCGGATATTGGATTTACAAAGGTTTGGGCGCGAGATTGGAATGGGCGTTGATTAACTTTTTTATAAGGGAACATTTGAATAACGGTTATGAATTTCTTCTGGTTCCGCATATTTTGAATTATGAGTGCGGTTTTACAGCGGGACAATTCCCTAAGTTCATGGAGGATGATTACTGGATCGACGGCGGGCCAAGTCAAACGGGTAAGTTCCTGTTGCCGACCGCTGAAACAGCGTTGGTAAATTATCACAGGGATGAGATTCTTTCGTGTACGGAGTTGCCGAAGAAGTATTTTTCGTACACTCCGTGCTTCCGTCGTGAAGCCGGAAGCGCGAGAACCTTAGAACGCGGTATGATTAGAGGGCATCAGTTTAACAAAGTTGAATTGTTCCAATATGCTCACCCCGATAAATCCGCCGAAGCGTTTAGTGAAATAGTTAAAAACGCGGAAACATTAGTGCAGAAATTAGGCTTGCACTACAGATTGAGCAAATTAGCCGCAGGAGATGTAAGTTTTGCAATGGCGAGGACTTGCGATATTGAAGTATGGATTCCAAGCATGGTAATTTACCAAGAGATAAGTTCTGCATCAAATTCAAATGATTTTCAGGCACGCAGAGGTAATATCAGATTCAAAGACGAGGAAGGCAAGAATCGGCTCGTTCACACGCTGAATGCTTCGGGATTAGCGACAAGCAGAATTATTCCCGCGCTCGTTGAGCAGAATCAACAGGAGGACGGAAGTATTATAATCCCCGAAGTTTTGAGAAACGATATGGGCATTGAAATAATAAAATGAAAAGAATCGTCTTTGTTTTGATTTTATTCCTGCTTGTTTCATGCGGTGAATTCAAAACGGTAATCAAACCTACGCTTGAATACGATACTTTAGAAATAATGCAAAATGGTTACGCGGTAGTCAGGAAAGACGGCAAATCGGGCTTAATCGATATAACCCAAAAGGGGAAACTCGTCGTTCCGGTTGAGTATGAATATCTTTGGTATATAGAAGACGGAATAATCCGCGTAGGTAATAATGGTAAATTTGGTTTATTCGGTATTACCAAAATCGAATACGA
>WREN01000198.1 GCA_009779295.1 Oscillospiraceae bacterium
AGAAACTCATGAGTATCATGCGCTCTATTCAGTCAACCAAAAATCGCGTTGCTTCTTTCTTCGATAACGAACACGTCAAATACGCCAAATCTTACGAATAACTTTATCACCGGGTTAATATATCCCCCTCTTATCATACATGATAGTTCTATTATAACATAAGAAAAATGTTTTTGCTTGATTTATATTATCTTTTTAAAAAACTATTGCAAAATTCACAAAAATATTGTATAATATATTGAATATGAAAAAATTTATATACTATATATCAAAAAGGAGTTACAACTAATGGAAAAAATTACGACAAGCAACATCCGTAACGTATGTCTGCTCGGTCACGGTGGTTCCGGCAAAACTTCCGTTGCCGAAGCCATGCTATTCCTGACTAAAGGTACGGACAGGCTCGGTAAACCTTCCGAAGGCAATACCGTCTGCGACTACGACCCGGAGGAAATAAAACGCGGTTATTCAGTTTCTACTGCGATTGCGCCGGTTATGTGGAAGAATATCAAAATAAACATGATAGATTCACCCGGTTATCTTGACTTCGTGGGCGAGGTTTTGCAGAGCGTGCGCGTAGCGGACAGCGCGCTTATCGTCGTTGACGGCAAAAACGGAGCCGAAGTCGGCACGGAACTGGCATGGGATTATGCCGTTGACGCGAAGATCCCGAAATCATTCTTTATCAATAAAGTTGACGATCCGGAAGCGCGTTTCGATAAAACATTCAACGAACTGCGCGACCTGTTCGGCGTTTCGGTCTGCCCGCTCCTGATTCCTATCGAGGACGGCAAGGGGTTCCTCAACCTCATCGACATGAAAGCGTTCACATACGACGTTAACGGCAAGCATATCGACATGGCGATTCCCGCGAGTTTCGCGGACACCGCCGACGAATACCGCAACATCCTATATGAATCGATCGCCGAAACGAGCGAAGAACTCATGGAGAAATTTTTCGCCGAAGAGGAAATCACGCGCGAAGAAGCCGTTGACGCTATCCATGTCGGCATCCTGAACGGCAGCATCGCTCCCGTTATCTGCGGTTCGTCGACGAAGATGTGGTGTATTGATTCCCTGCTCGATATAATCATCGACTCGTACCCGATGTATACATCGCGCAAAACCGAAACGACTGACGAAGGCGACGTCGCTATCTCCGAAACCGGCACAGTTTCTATCTTCGTGTTCAAAACCATAGCCGACCCGTTCGTGGGTAAGATGTCGTTTTTCAAAGTAATGAGCGGCGAACTCTCAAACGACCTCACGTTGAAAAATTCAACCACAGGCACGTCGGAAAAGATGGCGCACATCTATACCATCAAGGGCAAGAAACAAACAGAAGTCGATGTTCTGTGCTGTGGCGACATCGGTATGACGGCGAAGCTCGCCGACACCAACACCAACGACACGCTCACAAATTCACCGAATCCGATACAATACAAGAAGGTCGCTTATCCCGAACCTTTCTTAACCATGGCGGTTATTCCGAAAGTTAAAGGCGAAGAAGATAAAATCTCGGCGGGTATCAACAAGATCATCGAAGAAGATTACACGATACGCTTCGAGAACAACGCCGAAACGAAGCAATTGCTCGTTTCAGGATTGGGCGACATTCATCTTGACGTAGTCATTTCGCGTTTGGACAGCCGTTACAAAACGGGCGCGGAACTTATCGCTCCGCGCATCGCTTACAGGGAAACCATTAAGAAGAAGTTCCAAGCCGAAGGCAAACATAAAAAACAATCCGGCGGTCACGGACAGTACGGTCACGTGCGGATTGAATTCGGTCCGGGCGAGGATATCGGCCTGACGTTTACCGAAACCGTCGTCGGCGGATCTGTGCCGAAGGGGTATTTCCCCGCAGTTGAAAAAGGATTGCTTGAAGCTATGCAGAAGGGCGTTCTCGCGGGTTATCCGGTCGTAAACCTCGCGGCAAACCTCTACGATGGGTCATACCATGATGTTGACTCGTCGGAAATGGCATTCAAGCTCGCGGCGAACCTCGCATATAAAGACGGACTCGTCAAGGCGAATCCGATCATCCTTGAACCTATCGGCGAGTTGAAGGTTCAGATTCCCGATTCGATCGTCGGCGATATTATCGGCGATATCAACAAACGCCGCGGGCGCGTCCTCGGTATGCACGCCGACGACAATAAAAAAGGCTACCAAATCGTTGAAGCCGAGATTCCGAAGTCGGAGATGACCGACTACACGATAACGCTGCGGGCATTGTCGCAGGGCAAGGGTAAGTTCACGTTCTATTTCATACGTTACGATGAAGCGCCGCCGGTCGTAGCGCAGAAGATCATCGCGGACGCGAAGTTATTGGCGGCGGAAGAGGAGAAATAGTAATTCCAAAAATGTAAGGGCGCGAAATGTCGCGCCCTTATTTTCACGGCAAATAATCCCGCGGATCGACCGGAGAATATCCGTACAGCGACGACCCGATTCGGATTTCAAAATGCAGATGCGGTCCCGTTGAAACGCCTGTACTGCCCATTCTGCCGATGATCTGCCCCGGATACACTTTCTCATCCGCTTCAACCAATCTTTCGCTTAAATGCGCGTAATACGTGACGAATTTATCGCCGTGCGCGATTCGCACCATATTGCCATATGAAGCCGTCCGGCCGGAATAAATCACGACGCCGCCGTCGGAAGCGTAAACGAAATCGCCGGTTTTGCCGATAATATCTATACCGAAATGGAATTCCTCTCCGTCGTAGGGTTCGCGCTGCAAACCGAATTCCGAAGTAATCACGGTGCTTTTAGTATATTCAACAGGCCATAGAAATTTGCCGGTCGGTTCGGCTGGAGGAGGTATTTTCGTTCCTTTCAAAACTATTATGTTTTGGGTTTCGAGCAAGTATGATTCGGATATTAAAATTCTGGTTTGGATTTCACCGTCAACATACCCTGACTCGTATATGTACTCAATCAAACCGTCGGAACCAAATTCAATAATTTGAGCTTGTAAACCTTTATAATACTGATCCGACTCCCTGTATTCGATAACATATTTTTCCACTTCCGTAAACGTTTCGTATTTATACGCTATAAATTTCAATTTATCTGATTCTTTTAACAAATTGTAAAAATATCCGGTATCATTCAAATCCGTTTTAACGTAATTTCTATCGGCAATTTTTACGCTGTTTAAAAATTTAATTGTTTCAAATTCCGGATCACCCGCTTGATACTCATCAAACTTTTCAGTTAATATTTGTCCTAAGGCGTTATTAATCTCGGAAATTTCTTTTGCCGCGCCGATTTCGGTATCGTCGATATATAGTACAAAAGATTCAACTAAACCGTGAGGGTTCATATCATTCAATATGTTGTAACAATCTATATGTGATAAAAAATTTTTCTCAGTTGTCTTTATAAGTTTATATGTCAAATTGTATTCATAATCATAATCGTATTTAGCTATTTCATTTTCCAGCAACACTTTCGCGTCGTTGAGCACGTACATATTCTCAATCAATCCCAATGGTTCGTCGTTTAAGTACGCCATTATCTGAATATCCGATTTATATATCCCGTTGATATAAGTGTGCATACTCCAAAGGCAGACTGTCATAACAGATAAAGTCAAAGCGTATTTTCCCGCTCTTAAAATATTTGCCCTTAACCGCCTGTTCCTTCTTAAACGTTTCAAAAACCTGAAAATATTATCCATCCACAATCTCCCGTTCGACAAAACCTAACTTAATAATAGTATCATAATTTTAACCAAAAATCAAGTAAAATTCGCTTGATTTTTTAAAAAATATTGTGGTATAATTTAAAATAAAAAGGTATGTTTATGGTTAATTTGATTTATATGCAAGAAGCGTTAGAATTAGCGAAGCAAGCGAAAGCGTTGGGCGAAGTTCCTGTAGGAGCGGTGATTGTACGTAACGATGAAATAATCGCTAAAACGTTCAACACGCGTGAGTTGGATAAGAACGCGCTCATGCACGCTGAGATAATAGCTATTGACATTGCGTGTACAAAGTTAGGCGGCTGGCATTTGCACGAGTGTGAACTTTACGTCACGCTTGAGCCTTGTCCGATGTGCGCCGGCGCGATTATAAATTCGAGAATCAAGCGTTTGATATACGGTGCAAAAGACGCTAAAGCCGGCGCGTTCGGAAGCGTTTTAAATCTGAATTGCTATCCGTTCAATCACAAACCGGAAATTATCGGCGGGGTTTGCGAGAGAGAATGTAAGGAATTATTGAGTGGTTTTTTTAAGGAGTTGAGAAATAAAAAATGCTGGATTTGATTTTGAAAGCGGCGAAGGAGAATGATTACGTCCGCGCAGTGTACATGAACGGCTCGCGTGCGAATCCGAACGTGCCGAAGGATAGGTATCAGGATTACGATATCGTGTACGTTGTCGATGAAACCGCACCGGCTTTGAATGATAAAATGTGGACAAAAATGTTCGGCGAAGTGGCTGTACTGCAAGAGCCTGACTTAAACGATACGGCGTGGGGTATGGTACACGATTTTACCAAACGTTACGGCTGGCACTTTTTGTATTATGATGGTAACCGAATTGATTTGACGGTTTGCACGAAACAATATATTCGCTTATGAACTGATGTCCGCATCCTTTGCACAGATAGTTTTGTTTCTTGTCTTTCTTCCCATTCTTTACTATCTTTTCCGTTCCGCACCTCTTGCATTTCATTTTCTTTCCCTCACTC
>WREN01000199.1 GCA_009779295.1 Oscillospiraceae bacterium
CCGACGACGGCAACTTTCGCGTTCGATAGTTTTAACTGACCTTCTTCGCCGATTTCGGGTAATATTATTTGACGCGAATAACGATTCATAAAAAATTCACCTTCCAAATAATATTATAACACATTTATTTTAAAATTTCCACAAAAATATTTTCAAATACTATTGCAATTCTGAAAAAAATATGGTAAAATAATAGTATTGTAAAAAATTATATATTAAAGTTACTATCTTAGGAGGATACATTAATTAAATGAATTTAGTTTTTAGTATTATATTACTTGTGGCAGCAGTATTTTTAGTCGTAGCCGTTCTTATGCAGTCCGGTAAATCGCATAATCTGTCCGGTACGATCGCCGGCGGCGCCGAAACTTTCTTCGGCAAAACTAAAGGTAAAGCTATAGATAAGATGTTAGGAAAAATAACAACTGTAGTCGCTATTTGCTTTGCGCTGCTGGTAATTGTCCTGTACATCATTCAGCCGACCGATCATTTCGATCCCAACGCTTGGTTTAATGAACAGATGAAAAACGAAACTGTTGCCGCTACAACGCCTGTTGAAGATACTTCACCCCCAGCTTCGGATGAAGATGTTTTCGACGTTGAGGAATAAAAATCAAGTGCAAACGATCATTAATGCCGCCTTTGGACTTATTCTTAAAGGCGGTATTTATTTTTAAGGAGTTTAAATGAACGAAAACACAATTAAAGGTATTTACAGAGCCCCCGCTTCCCGCGGATTCGGTTTCGTCTCTCCTTTGGAACATTCGAAAAAAGGTTCAAAGGATATATTTGTAAAAACAGAAAATTCTATGGGCGCGTTTCACGGCGATATCGTAAACGTCACTTTGGAGGGGAAAATTCTCGAAATTGTCGAACATTCCATCAAAACGGTTATCGGAACGCTTAAAAAGGACAAATCCGGTTTATATGTAGTACCCGACGACCCGAAATTGAAATTTGAAGTTATTGCCGAGAAAAGTAATATCACCGCGGCACCCGGAATGAAAGTCGAAATCGAACTCACAAAATACCCTTCTGAAAACAATCCGTCACCATACGGCAAATTGACGCGCGTATTCGGCGATACAGTCACGCTTGAATCCAACTACAATTCGATATTGTATGAAAACAACATCAAGCTCGAGTTCGATCCTGCTGCCGCCGAACAAGCAAAATCTTTAGAACATGCCGAATTGATTCCGATCGGCAGATTAGATTTGCGGAATAAAATAATCTTCACCATCGACGGCGAGGACGCTAAAGACCTCGACGACGCCATATCGATTGAGAAAACCGAATCCGGATATTTGTTAGGCGTCCACATCGCCGACGTCGCGGAATATGTCGCCGCCGGTTCGCCGCTTGACTTCGAAGCGTTCGAGCGGGGGACAAGCGTTTACTTCGCGGATCAGGTAGTGCCGATGTTGCCGCCGGAAATTTCCAACGGTATCTGTTCGCTTACGAGCGGGCATGACTGTTACGCGCTTTCGGCTTTTATATCGCTTTCGGAGGACGGAGATATTATTGAGTGTAATATATCCGAAAGTATTATTTCAACCGCTGTAAGAGGCGTTTACTCAGAATTGAACGATATTTTGCAAAATAATGGAAATTCACAATACTATAATAAATATTTGAGTATTATTGAAACGTTGAATCTCGCGGTGGAATTATACAAAATATTAGCCGCGAAAAGTTTAGCTCGCGGAATGATTGAGTTCGATACAGTCGAAGCGAAAATAATAATCGACGAAAACAATAACGTCACCGATATAGTTAAACTTCAGCGCGGCACGACCGAACGGTTGATCGAGCAATTTATGCTGTGCGCCAATGAAGCGGTAGCGAATTGGCTGTATTGGCAGTCAATGCCGTGCATTTACCGCACACACGAAAATCCCTGGCCCGAAAAAATCCGCGCGTTCTCAATTTTCGCCCACAATCTGGGATTGGATATAACTCCTTTGCGGGCAAAAAATATATATTCATCGTGTTTCCAGAAATTGTTGTCGCAAGCGTATGAACGCGATTTATCGACG
Source organism: Oscillospiraceae bacterium (assembly GCA_009779295.1). Taxonomy (GTDB): domain Bacteria; phylum Bacillota; class Clostridia; order Oscillospirales; family CAG-272; genus WREN01. Next base: position 2,040 of record WREN01000199.1, read on the forward strand.
GTAGTTTCACTGGTTTTACTGCGGTCGTTCATGAAAGCGAAATACAGCGCCGTAGCCGCGCCTCATTTCGGGTTGGCAATAGATATGTACTGCCATTTTACTTCGCCGATCAGACGCTATCCTGATTTGATCATCCATCGGATAATCAAAGCAGTTCTGCACGGCGATATTGACGCAATGGAACAGCTCGCCGCTTTTACTGAAACCGCGGCGAAACAATCTACCGATACCGAAGTTCAAGCCGTTATCGCCGAACGAGAAATCGAAGATTTGTACAAAACGGCGTATATGAGCGGCAAAGTCGGGGAGATTTTTGAAGGGATTATCAGTTCCGTAACTTCGTTCGGATTTTTTGTGGAACTCGAAAACACCTGCGAGGGATTGATTCCGATTTCGTCGTTAGACGGATATTTTGAGTTCGACGAGAATTCGTTGAGACTATATTGCGGCAGAAAATCCTACAACTTAGGCGATAAAGTAGAAGTTGTAATCGAAAAGACGAATATAATCACACGCCGGATCGATATGCGGCTGGCTGATATATAATGGTTATGAGGTGACTAACTATGAAACCTAAAACTAAAACCAAACTTAAAACTAAAGAAGTAAAAATCCGCGTTAAATCTCAAATATCTGATTTAATGCTTTCCGATACATACAGCACTATCAAAACAATTGAAATGATTAACAATGAAATAAATAACGACAGCGATATTAATACAAAAAGAATTATTGATTTTTTTGTAGATGATGCTGTGAATGATTTGGTCGAATACAATACATACGGAAAAATGACAGACGACGGCGAGAATATTACCATCCATTACGAGGAAAGCGAGTTGTTAGACCTTGAGGGTTTGGAAACAATGCTGATTTACAATAAAAATAAACCTGACATAATAACTATGATACGAACCGGCACAGTTATAACGAGTATAATATTCGACCAAGCGGAACAAAGATATATCTGCAATTACCTCACGGAATTTGCACCTATAGAATTCTGTATTTATACAAATTCTGTTATTAATAACAGTGATTACGAAAACGGCGGTATTATGATACTCGATTATGACATTGAAATTCACGGCGTCCGAACTGAACGCAATAAATTTTGTCTGCAAGTAACAAATATAAGGAATATAAATTAGATAAATGAGATAAAGGAGATAAAGGAGGGGTAATATGGACGCCGCTGAATTCCGCGCGTTAGTTAAAAGCAATAAATTAAGGGGCGGATATTTGTTTTACGGCGATGAGGAATACATGAAGCAATATTGTTTGTCCGCCGTTTATAAAGCGCTGATACCTGACGAGAGCCTTGATGTGTTCAATTATATAAAATTTGACAGCGATAATTATTCCGCTTCCGTGTTGAGTAATTCTATTATTTCGCTCCCGATGCTCAATAAATTTAAACTGATCGAACTGCGCGGATTGGATATCGGCGGTATGAACGAAACCGAATTTGAAGATTTTTGCTCGGTTCTGGCGGATCAGTACAATTATGACTACAATATAATCATCGTCTACATGCAGGCCGATTCATTCAACGCCGGAACCGCGAAAAGCCCGTCAAAATTATTGACAACGCTTTCGAAATATTTAATTCCCGTTGTATTTGAGTACGAAACGCCGGCAAAGTTAATCAAATGGATACAGCAGCATTTCGCCGCCGAAAATATTTTTTGCGATACGGATATGTGCGAGGAATTGATTCGTACCGCAGGGCGTGCTATGGTAAGGCTGAACAGCGAAATAGAAAAGTTGTGCGCGTACATATTGTTTCACGGCAGAGATAAAGTACAACAACACGATATTGCGAACGTCACGGCTTACACGAAAACAATCGACCCGTTCGATTTCGCGAACGCGATACTTGAAGGCAATACCGACGCCGCGTTTTATATCCTCACCGATATGAAACAGAAAAAAGAGAAACATGAAATTATTTTGGGATCGATTTCAAGGGTTTACGACGAATTGTATGTAATCAAAACGATGGCGGATAACGGATTAACTCAGCAGACGATCTCAGCGCAAACGAAAATCCACGAATATAAAGTCGGTATATATTTGCGATGCGCGGCGAAATATGACGTTGAAGTGTTCGAAAAGGCTGTCGAACTATGTCACGAAGCGGATATAAAAATCAAAAGCACCACGCTTGAAAGCTATATGGTGCTTGATAGGCTGGTTGTGGAGTTGTCAATGTTACGGGTAGGGTAATTTTGTCGCTACTAAACGGATAAAACCCATATAATCTCCTTTATCTTGTTTGAAAATCTCAATTTCATCAGGGTGACGGTTCTTTCCGACGGAATTTAACGCTTCTTCCCAACGCAGCCATAACGCGCAGCCGTCTTGAAGTGTATCGGCAACATTTATGGATATTGAATCATTCTGTTCCCACAGATTCTTCCACCATGATAAATTCTGCCACGTCCACAGCTCATCCCCTAAAAATTTCACAAGATAATCTGGCATTCCGTCTGAAACGTCTTTCATATATCCGGGCACGACCATGCCGATTTTTCCGCCCGGTTTCAAAAACTGCGTGATATTCTCCAGATACGATTCATCTACGCCGTAATAAATATACGAGTCCACGCATAGAATTGCATCGAAAAATTCTTTCGCGAACGGCAGTTTCCGCGCA
>WREN01000200.1 GCA_009779295.1 Oscillospiraceae bacterium
AAATTGGCGCAGTTGGATATAAACGAAGCCGTCATCCTCGGAGCGGCAATGATAGGAGAATATAAATAAAATGATTATAAAAATATTCAAAAACGATGAGTTCGCGAGCCGTGCCGCAGCTGATATTATAATCGCGCAGATAAACGGGAAGCCGAATTCCGTGCTTGGTTTGCCGACCGGCGGCACACCGGTTAAAACGTATCAAACGTTGATTAACGCGTGTAATGAAGGGCGCGTTTCGTTCAAGAATGTTAAAACGTTCAATCTCGACGAATATATAGGATTGCATCCTACACACGAACAGTCGTACCGTAATTTCATGAACACAAATCTGTTCAATCACATCGACATAGTAATGGAAAATACTCATTTGCCGTCCGAAGAAAACGCCGCGAATTACGATGAGATGATTAATGCTGCGGGCGGTTTAGATTTGCAGGTGCTGGGTATAGGCGGCAACGGGCATATCGCGTTCAACGAACCGGGCGGTGCGTTCGATTCGCTCACACACAAACAGGCAATAGCCGAGGCAACTATCCGTGACAACGCGCGGTTCTTCGACGGCGACATCGACAAGGTGCCGAAATTCGCGGTAACGCTCGGAATCAAAGGCATTATGAACGCCCGCAAAATCATCCTGCTTGCGTTCGGCAAAGGTAAAACGCAGGCGATTTACGATACCGTGCGCGGTCAGGTGACGACGAACGTGCCGTCGAGCATATTACAGCTTCACCCGAATTGTACGCTGCTCATAGACGAAGCGGCGGCGGGGATGCTTTAATGAAAACCATTGATTTTTTCGGTTACAACACAGGCAGGCTTATTTTAGGCAGCAATCCGTATATGGGTTTCTCTTACATCACTCATAAAATTTCGCGCGACGAAATGATGGATTATTACACGGCGGACAATGTCGTCCGCGATTTAAAATATGCCGAAAGTTTGGGTTATACTACTCTCATAGCGTCCTCAAACGAATTCACGGCGCGTTATTACAGGCAGTACCGAAACGAAGGCGGGAAACTCAAATGGATCGCGCAAACGCATGTTCCGCTTGACATTAAAGTGAACGTCAACCACGCGGTAGAAGGCGGGGCAATCGCGATTTTCCATCAGGGAACGTCATTCGACGGTCTTTTAGAAACAAATCAAATAGATGTTGTTAAGAATAATATTGACGAATTGCGCCGTGCTAATATTCCGGTGGGTATCGCGACCCATGTGCCGGAACATGTCTACATCGCCGAAGCGGAGTTGAATGTCGATTTCTATATGACCTGTCTGCACAATATGCGCAGGAATAACGAAGGCAGAGTATCTTCGTCCATATCCGGCTTGAAGAACGAGCCGCATTATTTCGTTTACGAAGACCGTGAGTTGATGTTCAAAGCTATCCGCGCGACTGACAAACCCTGCATAGCGTATAAAATCCTCGCTGGCGGCAATTACGCTTTCAACAAGGATGATTTAAGGCAATGTTTCGTCGAAACCTACGCGAACATCAAACCGAATGATTTCGCGACAGTAGGTGTGTTTCAGAGGGATAAGGATCAGATTAGGGAGAATTTAATGTTGGTGGAGGAGATTTTGAAAGGAGAGTAATATATTATGGAAGCGGTTAGACAAATTATTGACAGCAATTTATTAAACGGCGTTATTTCACTTCCGAAAGATTTTCAAAATAAAAAAGTTGAAATAATTATTTTTCTCAAAGAAGAAAAAACCGGGTTGCCTATATTCACAAAGAACGATATTGACGCAATGCTCAAAGATTCGGTTACCGAATCTTTGATTGGTGTTCTGCCGCAATCTGATTTGTCTCTTGAAGATTACCGCGCGGAAAGGTTAAGTAAATATGAACGTACTGATTGATACGAATGTGATATTGGATTTATTACTTCGGCGCGAACCGTATTATAAAAATGCCGCAATAATAAGCGTATTGTCTGAGAAAGGATATATATCCAGTTATATATCGGCTTCCGCGGTAACCGACATTTATTATATAATCAAAAAGGAATTGAAAAATAAAAATATAATTCTCGAATTGATAAAAAATTTGTTAAAAGTTAATCATATAGCAACCATAACAGAATCCAGTATTCATGAAGCGTTGGATTTAGAATGGGATGACTTTGAAGATTCAATACAGTATATAACAGGGCAACAGATTTCAGCGGAATATATCATTACACGAAATCCAAAGGATTTTATCGGCAGTCAAATAAAAGTTATATCGCCGGATGAATTTTTTGGTATAATTATAAAATAAAAAATGAACCCTTGGAGGGGTTCATTTTTTTATTTATATAGCGTATGTTCACTTAATAGAATTCCAAAACCACTTATTAACGAAACAATTAAACCGCCTAATTGATAAGAACGAATAGTTTCTTTAACAATTATTTCCAATATATATGGTTCATAGGAATTACCGAATCCGACATAATCTTTTCTGGCATTTTCACCGAGTGAAGGTGCTGAAAAGATCAACATTAAACCGATTATAAAAATAACGCACATTAATATTAAAAATACACTTGCTATTGTCTTTTTCAATTAAATCATCTCCGATTATAAATATCACTCCGTAAAGAACTCATACGATTTTTCCATCTCAGTATTCGCCCTTGTTTCCGCTGCCGCGTACAGCGACGCGAAGTTGCTGTTCTGCACGGCGTTCGGAAGTATACCCTCTAACCCGCCCCAGTTGAACACCTTGCACAAATCGTAACGCTTAGTGCTGAAGATAATATCGAACATCTTCGCGCTTTCCTCGTCGCGTGTTACTTTGGTGTAGAGGTTGATTTCGTAATACGCCTTCGTTACGGTGTCCTTGGATTCATACGCGAGTGCCTCAAGGATTATACCCGTGCGGCTCAAATCGGTAGACGTAACCGGAACGCATATCCCCTGACAGACCTGCGTCGCGATGATATGATAGTAGTCGTCCTGTTCGGGATTCATCTTCGGGTACGGCAACACGCCGAAATCGTTCAGCATCTGCCTGTAGAGCTGTATATTATACACACTTGCTATGCGGAACAATCCCCTGTCTTCCATAAGGATTTCATTGAATGTACCCCAATTTCCGCCGACCTTCATCACATCAAACACCGCTTCTTCGTTACGCAGGAAAACGCCGAGCCGTTCAACTCTTGCCTGATTCTGCGCGGAATTCATAATAATTTCGGGTCGCCCGTCGGAGTTAAGTACGGCGATTTGCCCGCCCAAACTGAAGAACCAAACCGGCGCTACGCTGTAACTTGTCATTATTCCGACCATATCATCCCCATTTATAACGCCGTCGCCGTTGAGGTCGGACGTGACCGCCGCGCCGAGTTCGGTGATGGTGTCGAGGTTCCAGTTGTCGGCTTCGACCAAACGATACGGATCGGTAAGATCAAACTTGTCGATCAACACTTTATTGAATACGATACAGTAATTTAATTCTTCATCATTCATGCTTATGTCGCCCGTCGTGAAGAATATTTTTTTGCCGATTCCGAGGTTGCGGATAAGCGCGTGATCCCACCATTCGGTCGTAATGTCAAGATACGGGACTGTGTAAAGGTCAACGAGCAGATTCTTCTGCGCTATCGACATCGCGTCAGTCATATACGGCGTAACAATGTCATATTCGTCCGAATCGGCGAGTATGACTTTTTGCACCTGCGCGGAAATACTTGCGCCCGCGACTGTATGATTGACAATTTCGATATTGTAGCGTTCTTCTATCATAAGGTTGCGCGTATAAACCGCGTCGTTGATGAGATCGCCCGCCATTTCGGGCGACCAGCCGAAATCAAGGAATTGCGCGGGAGTACCCGGCGTAGTCTTTTCACACGCCAGAACGCGGAATTTATAGCCCTCGAAATTTTTATCCGGCAGATTCAACGCGGGACGGCTTTTGATTGTTTCCTCACCTGCAACGGTTTCCGGAGCGGAGGTGGTATCGGATGAACCCAAATCCGTCGCAGTACCGCAAGCCGTAATAAAAATTGTAATAAGTAATATTAAACTAAATAAAGAATATTTCATGACCTTGTGTAAGTGACTCCTCAATAGCGTTAAGCAGTAGTACGGGTTTCAACAATTGATCCGACGAAAGAGGGGATACGCCCGTTTTGACCATTTCGGTGAAATGCCCCACTTCAACTTTATAAATATCGTTTGTGGAGATTGTTTTGAATATATTGCCCTTGTCGCCGTATGCGATTGCCGTGTAGCTCGTCGCGAATGAAAGATAAACGTCAAGCGCGTCATAGCGCACTACCGCGCTCAAGTGTCCGTTCTTAACGAACGCGCTAACGCTTTTAATATCGCAGCCGAACGCTTCAACGCACATGTCCGCGAGGTGTGAGCCATAGAAATAGAACCCGCCGTACGGACTCTGCATTTCAGCCGCGAACGTCATGACGGCGTTTTTAAGCGTGCCGATCTTCCCTGCCGCAATCTCCTCTTTGAGTTCGACGAGTTCTTTCGAGTATTTGCAACCCGAACCGCCGGAAAGCGGAACGTTATATTTGGCGGCCGTCTCGATGAGTTCCATCGCGTCGTATTTGCAGATGGTGAACGGCTTGTCGATGAAAGCCGGCTTGCCCGCCTTAATGAACGGCATAGCCGCCGGTTTGTGATATTTGCCGTGACGGAACGTGACCATAACGCAGTCTACGTTGTCAACCATCGCTTC
>WREN01000201.1 GCA_009779295.1 Oscillospiraceae bacterium
TCGTTTACCATGCCGTACAGCAGATAATCGTCTATAGATTTGTATGTCACACCCATTTCGGCTTCGTCAGTCTGCCCCTCAAAAAGTCCGGCTGACGGAACTTTTTTGATGATATTCTCAGGAACGTCCAGATAAGTTAGAAATTCGTAAACTTCCGTCACAGTTAAATCTGCGATAGGGTTGAAATCAAACGCGCCATCACCCCATAATGTGAAATAACCCATGTAACGTTCGCTTCTGTTACCCGTTCCGGCAACCAAACGTTTTTCCGCAGCGGAAATAGCGTACAGCGTTATCATCCGCAAGCGAGGATTGATGTTTATGATTGATAAATTGTTTAATTCTGTTTGTTTGTTGAGAACGTTCATCAACACCTTTTTTGTTTCCGTCAAATCAATAACTCGCGTTTCAATTCCAAACTGCACCGCGAGTTTCATTGCGTCGTTTAAATCCTCGCCGTAGTTGCGCTTAGATTCGCACGGAAGAATGATTCCCAGCGTGTTCTCGCACGCCATTTTGCACAGTATCCCCGCCAATGCGCAATCTTTCCCGCCGCTGTTCGCGAACACGATGCCGTCGAATCCACTGGTGGTTAGAATGTTTTGAATGTAAGCAACGCGCTTTTCTGTTTCAATTTTGTAATCTCTCATTGTTAATACCTCCGTTATAATATTTATAATACCAATTTTCTCTAATTCCGCCGTCGCTTGCTATGACTTGTCCGGTTATCCATTTTGCATAATTGCTATGCAGAAAAAGCGCCAAATCAGCCGCATCGTCCGGCGTTCCCCAACGTCCTGACGGGTGCCTCTTAGCAACAGATTCATAGACTTCGCCGAAACAATAGCCTGTATCATTCGCTCCCGGATTGATGCAATTTACCCGTATATTTTTATCTCCAAGCTCCCAAGCTGACTGTCTGCAAAGGCAAATAACAGCTTCTTTTGATACACAATAAGCTATTTCATTTTTCATAGGGCTTAGATATTGCCCGCTTGTAAATAACGTAATCGCATTATCTTTTGTCGTATCCACTTGATTAACAAAAGATTGTATCATCATCATTGAAGCACGTATATTTATAAGCAAATGAGGGGTTATGTCTTCCTCTGTCCATGTCCCAATCTCTGCTGTCGTGCCATAACAATGATTCAAAATCAAACCGTCAAGCCCGCCTAATTTTTCCGCAGCTTCATCAACGACTTTTACTGCAGTGCCTGTTTTTGCAAAATCCGATGGTGTAACCAAAGTCACGTTTAATTGTTTCGCTATAATTTCTGTGCCGTCCGGCATAGCGGAATTATGTTCGCCCACTGTCAAATCATAATCCGAAAACCCATGAACTGCGACAATAGCTCCCGATTCCGCAAACCGTTTCGCAAGCGTAGCGCCGATACCTCTCGGGCGGCTTACGCCGGTTATTAAAATCTTTTTTCCGTCTAATCTTATTGAAGAATTATCCATAAAGTCACCTCCGATATAATTTTACCCCATTAAATATGTTTTGTCAATGCTTTACCTATTGACAAAATAAAATAAAATATCGTATAATAATATATAGTTTAAAACCACCCCGTCAATGCTACGCATTGCCACCCCTCCAAAGAGGGGAATAAGACGCGACGAAAAATTCCCCTCCTTGGAGGGGTACGCCCGAAGGGCGGGGGGTGGTTAAAAAGGATGAATTAAAATGAAAAATGTTCCTGAATTATTCAGCAGTATGGTTTTCAACGACACCGTAATGCGCGAAAAACTCCCAAAAGACGTATACAATTCCCTTCACAAAACAATTGCGGACGGCAGCGAACTCGAAATCGCCATCGCGAACGTCGTCGCTAACGCGATGAAAGACTGGGCTATCGAAAAGGGCGCGACGCATTACACGCATTGGTTTCAGCCGATGACGGGCATCACCGCGGAGAAGCACGACAGCTTCATCTCACCTGTCGGCGATTGCAGTATCATTATGGATTTCTCCGGCAAGCAATTGATTCGCGGCGAACCGGACGCGTCAAGTTTCCCGTCGGGCGGATTACGCGCGACGTTCGAAGCCCGCGGTTACACGGCGTGGGATCCGACTTCCTACGCCTTCATCAAAGACGACTCGCTGTGCATACCGACCGCGTTTTGTTCATACAGCGGCGAAGTTCTTGATAAAAAAACGCCGCTTCTGCGTTCGATAAAAGTTATCAGTGAGCAAGCGGTGAGGATATTAAAACTATTCGGGCACACCGACGTTGAGAACGTAATTCCGACCGTCGGCGCGGAGCAGGAATACTTTTTGATCGATAAAGAATTGTTTGGCAAGCGCAAAGATTTAAAACTCACCGGACGCACGTTATTCGGCGCGAAACCGCCGAAAGGTCAGGAACTCGACGACCATTACTTCGGCGTGATAAAACCTCGCGTGATAGAGTTCATGAAGGATTTGAACGAGGAATTGTGGAAGCTCGGCATCTACGCCAAAACCCAGCACAACGAAACCGCGCCCGCTCAGCATGAACTTGCACCGATATTCACAAAAGTCAATGTCGCGACCGATCACAATCAGTTGATTATGGAAATGATGAAACGCGTCGCGGATCGGCACGGTTTGGCGTGTTTGCTGCACGAAAAACCGTTCGCGTATGTGAACGGCAGCGGCAAACATAATAACTGGTCGCTCGTGACGAACACCGGAATAAATCTTTTCGACCCGGGCAAAATACCTCCGCAGGAAAATAAACTATTCCTGTTGTTTTTATGCGCGGTCGTCAAGGCCGTCGATGAATATCAAGACTTACTACGTCTATCTGTCGCGACTGCCGGCAACGACCACCGTCTCGGTAAACACGAAGCCCCGCCTGCTATCCTCTCGATTTACCTCGGCGATGAAATAAAATCTATTTTCGATTCCATCCGCAAAGCCACATCATACGACCCGAAAATCGCCGGGCAAATGGATTCCGGCGTGAATGTTCTGCCCAGCTTCCAGAAAGATACGACCGACCGCAACCGCACGTCGCCGTTCGCGTTCACGGGCAACAAATTCGAGTTCCGTATGGTCGGCTCATCGCTTTCGATTTCGGAACCGAATATCGTTTTGAATACGATCGTCGCGGAATCGTTATGTCAGTTCGCGGATATACTGGAAAATGCAATCGATTTCGATAACGCTGTCACGGCATTAATGAAAGAAACGATAACGAAACACAAGCGTATCATCTTCAACGGCAACAATTACGCGAAAGAATGGGTTATCGAAGCGGAAAACCGCGGGCTGTTGAATTTGAAAACCGCCGTTGACGCGTTGGTTTACTACAAAAGCGAGAAGAATATCAATCTATTCTTGAAGCATAAAATTTTGAATCTTGCTGAAATAAATGCGCGGTTTGACATCATGCTTGAAAATTATCATAAAATGGTGAATATCGAAGCATTAACTATGATTGAAATGGTTAATAGAGATATAATTCCGGCGGTATATAATTACTTAAATGATTTATCCGAAAGTGTAACGAAAATGAAAAGTATCGGCGTTGATAATCACGCCGGAATCGCTATTATTAACAAAATTAGCGACACTGTTGACATTTTATATGAGAAAACGAAACAATTAGAGGTATCACATGAAATAATGCAGGAAGTAAGATGTTTGGCAGATGAACTGGAAACAATCGTAGGGAACGATTATTGGCCGTTCCCTACATACGCGGATTTATTGTTCAGTGTTTAACTATTCCAAGTTAAGTTTATTCTTGAATATATAATTCGTGATTATAAAATACACAATAGAGTTTATTATTTGTATCCCTGACATCACTGACGTAAATATTAGCAATGTAATGCCGTCAAACGCGAGATTATAAAAAAAGTTTGGACTTATTGCTATTATTATTACCAATATTATTGAATATAATATCTGATACGCGAAGTATATTCCCAAATACGCCGCGACTGAGCCGATTATTTTGTGACCCGTAATTAACTGCCCTATTGACATCGACGCGTATATCATAAGTATACTGCTTATTCCCGCGAAAATTATTATGATAAGTATTTGAACTAACATATCCGTCGGAATTTCCTTTAACACATTAGCTATATCCGCGAAAATTGTTTTTGAAAACGCGAGGATTATTACTGACAATATACTTACTATCGTACTTCCGATGATCCACGAAAACGCTGTTATTAGTTTTGTAAATATGTGTAAATGCGGTTCGACAGGAAGCGTGAACATCAAGTATCCTTCGTCGCCGAGTAATGTTTTGAAGAATTGCTGCAAGATTACGACAAATGTTATCGCTATTACGCCGATTATCAATATCGCGTAAATAATCGATAAGAACATCGAAAAAATACTAACATTGAGGTTTTTCTCAAGTTCGATTGACAGTTTGAATATAAACGAAAATACTATTACTAACGCGTAAAGAGGCAGAAATGTTCTCGCCGTTGATTTAAATTCGTATTTTAATAATTTGCCTAACATTTGAATACCTCCCTGAATAATTCATCTACAGATTTGTTGTGTTGTTCTCTGATATTGTCTACGGATTCCGAAAGTACGATTTTCCCTTCGTTGATGAAAAGTACGTCGTCAAGCACTTTTTCTACGTCCGCTATTAAATGCGTTGATATTATTATCGACGCGTTTTCGTTGTAGTTGGAAATGATCGTGTTCA
>WREN01000202.1 GCA_009779295.1 Oscillospiraceae bacterium
GGCAGAACCCGTAAACCTGCGAAAACGAATTGGCTCAACTACCTTCGAGGTAGCCGTCCATTTCAGTCGGACGAGCCAAGAAACATTGGAGGATAAAGTCCTCCGATTAATCGAGCGGGAGGTGCTAAAACGTGCCTAACGCTTTTGTTTTAAGTGCCGCAAATGTCTATGATTGCCGGAAAGATGAGGTAAATATGGACAAGCAAAAACTAACGATTCTGTACGAAAGATTATCTGTCGAAGATGACAGGGATTCAGAATCAAATTCGATTCAAAATCAACGCGCACAGCTTGAAGATTATGCAGAGCGCAACAATCTCAAGCCGTATATTCATCTAAGCGACGACGGCTATTCCGGGACGGGTTGGAATCGTCCCGGTTGGCTGAAAGTCCTTGAAGAAGTCGAAAAAGATAACGTGTCATGTATCGTTTTCCGTGATTTATCAAGATTTGGACGCGACCACTTACGGGTTGGATTATATATGGAATTGTTCGATTCCAAGTCGATACGTCTGATTATGGTAAACGACGGCATAGATACAGCCAAAGGCGAAGATGATTTTACACCATTCAGAGCTATCATGTCGGAGTGGTATGCGCGAGATTGCAGTCGTAAAGTGAAATCTGCTTTGCAAACAAAAGGTAGGCAGGGCAAGCCGTTATCAACCAAGCCGCCGTATGGATTTATCCGTGACCCGAACAACAAAGATAGGTGGCTTGTAGACAGCGAAGCGGCGGCAGTTGTGCGGAGGATTTTCGACCTCACCATCGAGGGTAAAGGCTCGTTTGAAATCTGCCGCATACTTCACGATGATAAAGTCGAACGCCCGTCATATTATCAAGCCAAGCGCGGTCATGTTATGTATCACAATGCGCTTGAAGCGAGAGACCCTTATGTATGGGGTTCTCACATGATTACGTTCATGCTGACACGACCCGAATACTGTGGGCATACGGTAAATTTCCGTAGCGTGAAACCATCGTATAAATCACGCAAACAAATACCGATACCGAGAGAAGAATGGCTGATTTTCGAGAACACCCATGAAGCCATCGTAACGCAAGAAACATTTGATTTAGTGCAACAATTACGGCAGACGGTACGGCGCACGGACACGGTTGGCGAGGCGAATCCTCTTACGGGATTATTATTCTGTAATGATTGTGGAAAGCGGTTGTATAATCACCGAAAACGCATCGACCATTATACCTGTTCAGGATATGTGCAGGGGCGGCAAAGTTTCGCTGATGAACATTGCAGTCCTCACTATGCTACGGTGGCGGCAATCAGAGAATTGTTGCTTGACATAATCAGAAAAACAAGCGGATATGTTTTGCAACACGAAGCGGATTTTATTGAAAAAGTCCGTGAATCCTCAACACTCCGGCACGGCGAAACCACCAAGACACACAAACGGCAGATTACCAAAAATGAACGGCGTATTATTGAACTTGATAAGCTGTTCAGCAGTCTTTATGAAGATAAAGAAAAAGGCATAATCACCGAAGAACGGTTCGTACTTATGTCTGCCGGATTCGAGCGTGAGCAAGCGGATTTGAGAACTAAAAACATCACGCTTCAAGATGAACTTGACACATTCAATACCGACAGCGCAAAGGCTGATAACTTCATTGCGTTGGTGCGAAAGTTTACCCGGTTTGAGGAACTCACAACCTCTATGATTTATGAATTTGTTGATAAAATAATTATCCACGAAAGCGTATGGACGGAACAGACCGAAACCGAACGCCGCAAGGGTACACGCACACAAAAGGTTGACGTATATTTGAAGTATATCGGTAACTTTAACGTGCCGGACACACGCCCGCCGGAAGAAATCGAAGCGGAGCGAATCGCGGAGGAAAAGTTACAACGAAAACGGCAACAAAAACGCGACAGCGAACGCAGACGGCGGGAACGGGTGCGAACCGAAACCGCCGCACAGAATCCACCGCAGGAAACTGTTTGCGCCGCTGTATAAAATCATCTATGAAATTACGGCTTACGGAATAATTCTGTGAGCCGTTTTTCTATTTTAATCTTAACACAAAATTTCAAAAATTGAGAGGAGATTTTTATTATGCCAACAACAAAAAAGACAGCCGCCGATATGCGTGAGGAAATCACAAAAACGGAAACCAAAGTCGTACAAACCGAAAGGCGCATTAAGGAACTTATTAAACAAAACAGCAAGCTAACTCGCAAGGAAAGGTCACGCCGTTTAATTCAGCGCGGATTGATTATCGAAAGCATGATTAAAGACCCTGAAATGCTTACCAACGAGCAAATCAAAAAAATAATGCAGACGGCTTTTCGTTCAGCACACGCAAAAATCCGTGAAATGGCAGACGCTTTCCGTGCGGAAAACGCCGCCAACGTTGAAACGCAAAACAGCGAAAATTAATCGGAATTGCAGAACTGATTTTATTCCCTTGTTTACAAGGGCGCACTTATACACCGCCCGTTGGTCGGTGCTGTGCGGTCTGCCGACGGCGTTTTGTGCCTATCGTCACAAAATGGCGCTACGCGCCTAAAAACATAAACCAACAACGGCGGGCTTGTTTATGCGGCTCGCCGTTTCTGTTTCAAAAGATATTATGAAAAAAATTAAACGTAAAGGAGCATTTTGTAATGAATGAAAATATTATCAGTAACACCGCTCCGAAGGAGTTTGAAATAATCGACGGCAACACACTCATGGCACAAGAATACGAACCGTTATTATTCGCCATTGATAAGATTTTGCCGCACGGATTATTTATTTTAGCAGGGAGCGGAAAAATCGGAAAGTCGTGGCTGTCGCTTGATATTTCTGTAAGCGTTGCAACGGGCGGCAGCTTATGGGATTTCACCGCCGAGCAAGGCACGGCTTTGTATCTCGCGCTTGAAGATAATTACCGCCGTTTGAAAGACCGTTTGGAAAAAATCGAAGCACAGAATGTTGACATATCACGGCTGAAACTCTCAACGGCTTCATTCGGAATCAACGGTGGTTTGCTTGAACAGGCGAACAGCTTTCTCGCAAAAAATCCCGACACGAAATTAATCATCATCGACACTTTGGAACGCATCCGCGACACCGAAACCAACAGGAGTATTTACTCTTGTGACTACCGCGACATGACCCTGCTGCGTGAAATTACGAACAAGCATAAGCTGACGTTATTGTTAATCCATCACACACGGAAAATGTCTGATGATGACCCGTTAAATATGTTATCGGGCAGTATGGGATTAGTCGGTGCAACGGACGGCGTTTTTGTTCTTGAAAAAGAAAAACGTACAGGTAGCACGGCGAAGCTGACAATCGCCAATCGTGACACGGAAGGTTTCTGTTTCAAGTTAGAATTAGACCCCGAAACGTGCAAGTGGCAGTTTCTTGGAAACTATGATAACGCCGTGTCGAACGAAGCTGATTCGGCAGAAGAAAAAGACGAATGGCTTCTTATGCTGATTGACGATTTTCTGAGAGATGATTGGAACGGTACGGCTACGGAATTGTGCGACACGCTTAATGCAATCGACAGCAATTCCGGCTTAACGCCCCTCAACATAACAAAACGGCTAAAAAATAATTTTACCTTATTCAAAGAAAACAATATCGCAATCACTTTTGAACGTAATCGTAACGGCAGAGTTATCACCATCACACGGCAGGACGAACAGTTAAATCTGTGACGGATTGACGGTGTGACAGTCAATTTATATATGTACCCCCTGCACGAAAACCGTCATGCAAATTAAAAGTGTGACGGTTTTTTTCATGGGGGTGCGTGTATATAACAACCGTCACGCCGTCACAACTGTCACGCTCGTTAATTTTTTTCTGAATAAGGTAAAAACGGAAAGGAGTAAACGCATGGCAATTTATCATTTAAGTATGAAAGTTTTCACAAGAGGTAAAGGCGATTCCGCGATAGATAAAGCCGCATACCGAGCAGGCGAAAAGCTGTTGAGCGATTACAACGGATTAACATACGATTACACACGCAAATTCGGCGTTATCCACACAGAAATATTACTGCCCGACCACGCGCCGAGAGAATATTTTGACCGCACAATTTTATGGAACGCTGTGGAACGTGCGGAGAAAAGCGGCAATTCACAGCTTGCGCGAGAATTGGAAATTTCTTTGCCTATTGAATTATCCATAGAGCAAAATATATCCCTCGCTTTTGAATATGTAAAACGCAATTTCGTCAGTCAAGGTATGTGTGCCGATGTTTGTTTTCACGACAAGAATGACGGCAATCCGCATTTCCACGTTTTACTCACTATGCGCCCGATTGAACAAGATGGACGTTGGGGCGCGAAGTCGAAAAAGGAATATATTCTTGATGAAAATGGCGAACGCATACGGCTTCCAAAAAGCGGCGAGTACAAGAGCCGAAAAATAAATGCCGTTGATTGGAGCGAACAGTCCAAAGCGGAAGAATGGCGAGAGGCGTGGGCTAATATTTGCAATGAATATTTAGAGCGGCACGGACACAGTTCCCGCATCGACCACCGCAGTTACGAACGGCAGGGCATTGATAAAGTTCCGCAGATTCACATGGGCGCGGCGGCGTGTAGTATGGAAAAGAAAGGCATCGTCACCGAAAAAGGAAATATCAATCGTGAGATAGCAAAAGTCAACCGTGAAATTGATGACCTCCGCAAAGAATTA
>WREN01000203.1 GCA_009779295.1 Oscillospiraceae bacterium
CATGAAGAACCCCGGATATTTCTTCCCGATGTCCATACAGCGCTTGACCTCGTTGTATATATCTTCTTTCGAGCCGTCAAGCAAAATCCGCGTATCGGCGTTGCCGACTATGACGTGCGTCTTACCGTAATGATCAGCGATGTACTGTATATCGGTCGTAGGTTCGAGAACGAAACCCTGTGCGCCGCAATCGACAAGGTCGTCGATAAATTCTGTAAATGTACCGTCGGAGCAAAAAATAACTTTCTTGCCCGCTTCAACGAGAGGCGACCAGAATTTCTTGTAATTCGGGAAAACATATTTCCTGTACCACGCCGGATGCGCGAACGCGCCTTCCGTCCAAACCATATCGTCATGAACCATGACAACGTCCGCTTCGCAATCCGCGAGCGCGTTGTAATGTTGCTGAATCCAATTGGCGTAACGGTTCGTGAACTCTCCGAACGCGACAGGGTCTTCTCCCAGCGCAAGCAATAACATTTCCCAGCCGAACATATCAATCATCCCTGAAATACAAGTGATATAGATTCCGGTCATGTTTACCATGTCCGTGAAATAATTGCAGGCGTTGCGGTAATGTGAATTGAATTCATCCACCATCGTTTTATGGTCGATTGTACCGTACAAATCAAACATATCTATTTTGTAAACCGATTGGGGACTGTTGAACGCTGTATACGTGTTCGTGTTATAGTCGGATGCGTCCGCCTGATAAACGGCGTGACCCATGTAGGATGTCGGACCTTTGAGGTACTGCCGGCTCACGAGAACGTTCCAAGCGAAATCAAGGCTCCATTCCTTCCTGAAAATTGCGCGCACTTTATTTAATAATTCCGGCGGACTGTCCGGAGCGACTTGGATACCGGTTACTTTCGACATTAATTCATAGTGCATTTCGACTGAGTATTCGGTGCGGGGTACGCGGTCGGAGAACTCGAGTTTAATAGCTGCCATTCCGTCTGCATATGACATAAAATTCATCACCCTTAATTTTTAATTTTTAAATTTTTAATTTTGTAATTTGATTAATTATATCACAGTAAATGTTGACATGTCAAGGAGTTTAAAATAATTATCGAAGCAGTAAAATATCATGATAAAGCAGGTATGGGCGAGTACAATGAAACAAAGCTCATTAGAAACGCTGATGGAGTAGATTATCTTGGTTATATGGCGGTAGCGCGTGATTTTTCAAAACAATCAAATGATATGAGAAGAGCAATTGTCGCGCTTAAAAAACGAATAGAACAATTCTATCCGCTCGTTGATTACAAATATGCTTTGGAACTTGCCGAACCGCGCGTTGCAGAATTAGAAGAATTTATCGCAAGATTCGAAGAAGAAAGCTATGGTATATATTGAAAACCTACACCAACCGCCACATGGCGACGTGCGTTCCGGGAATGGAATCCGTTCTCGCGGACGAGATTCGGAACGCGAACAACATAACAATTTCACGCGGGAAAGTTACGTTTGATTGCGAATGTCCTGAAATGCTCAAGTGTGCTGATAACCTGTATAAACTATACAGGTTATTTCCAATCGGTCCGCACAAAACTGATTTGGAAAATATCGGCAAATTTTTGCGCGACCTTGATTTCAGCGTAAGCGGCAGAATCATCGTTAGCGCGAGCAGAACGGGCAAGCATACATATTCGCGGTTTGACGTAGCGCAACAAATCGAAACCGCGCTTGTTTCCACGGGTAAATTCACCATCGGCGACAACTTGAATCACGATTTAGCAATACGCGTCGATGTTTCCGGCGCCACCTGCGCGGTTTACAAACAGCTAACATCCGCGCAAATGCGTTTCCGCAGTGACGATTTTCAAAGCGCTCCGGGCGGTATCCGTCCGTCGGTCGCGCATTGCTTGGTGCGTTTGAGCGAACCGAAAAACGACGACGTGTTTTACGACCCTTTCTGCGGCGCGGGAACGATTCCGTTTGAGCGTGCCGCATACAAAAGCAAAAAAATTTACGCGAGCGATTATGACGAAAGCGTTCTGGAAACGGCGAGATTGAATTTAGGTTCATCCGCGATCGTTTTCTCCGCTGACGCTACAAAAACTAAGATGAAAAACCACAGCGTCAACAAAATAGTGACTAACATGCCATGGGGCAAACAAATTAAACTTGATGATGGGTTGTATTATAATTTTATTCTTGAATTGAAACGAATCCTTACTCCCGACGGCAAAGCAATCATACTCACCGACCAAGTTTCCGCAATAGAAAAATTATGCGGCGAGCAAAATTTAAATTGCTCCCGCATAACTGAATTAAGTTTGCACGGACTGCATCCGGTGGTGTTTCTTATCGCTTTTTAAACTTTGCATATTATTATTTTTTATGCAAAGATTTTTTATTTTATCTATGTTATCATGTTTTCAGGAGGGTAATCAATATGGAATGGCTTAATAAAATGAATAGCGCAATAGATTTTATCGAAACGAATATAACTGAATTTGAAAAAGTAGATTACATACAAGCGGCGAATATAGCATGCTGTTCGCTGTCACGCTTTCAAAATATGTATAAAATAAAAGAAGATTTCTCCGTACCTTTCTGCTATTCATTAGATAAATTTATATCGAAAAAATACTCTTCATCACCCGCCTATATTAAAGCGATACTGCAACCCTGCTTAGAACAGCTTATGACAAAAAATGATAAAGTTAAGACATTATCTGAGAAGTTCAAGAAGATGAATTTTGATATGACTTTGTGCCACATGGACGCCCACGGTTATAATCTTATGCAAAGCGATAGTTTGATGCTTGTTGATTGGGAAATGGCAAAATTTGCTCCGCCGGAATTAGATTTAATTTTATTTACCAAACCGGAATACTGGGATATTTTTATCGAACATTACAATAAACTTCGCCCGAATTTTGTTTTGAATAACGATTTGCTTATGTTTTATGTCCACAGAAGGAATATAGAAGATATTTGGGAATTTGTAAATACTCTCTTGAATGATAAGCAAACCAATGAGCAGCGGCAGCTTGAATTGGACTTACTCTCGAGGTGCTGCATTGCTTTAGGTGATTCTTTTTTTGAATTAAAATAGCGCGGTGTTCCTCATGTTCGCAACTCATGTGAAAACATAATCTCTTTTCTATGTTATAATAAGTTTAGAGAGAGGGTGAATGAAAAATGCTTGAATGGATATATGCAGTACAGAAACTGGTTGATTTTATCGACAATAATACAGAAAAAAATCTTTCGCTTGAAGAAATTTCAAGGCAGGTGGGATATTCCCCGTATTATTGTTCGGTGCAGTTTCATCGTATTGCCGGAACAACAATCAAAAGCTACATGGCGAAACGGCGTTTATACATGGCGACGGTTGCCGTACATGATACTGATAAACGCATAATCGACATAGCGCTTGATTATGGATACTTCGGACAGAACTCCCTGACGAGGGCGTTCAAGGATGCTTACGGATGTACACCGGCGGCATACAGGAAGAATCCCGTACCCATTCCTATATCCATGAGTAAAATTTATATCTCTCTTGAAAACCAAATAACAGGAGGACATAAAATGTCAAACACATATTTAATGGAGCTAAAAAAGATCGACGACAACAAACATCTTATCGGAATGGTTTCGGTTGACGAGATACTTCGTTTCGGTTATGAAGCCGGACTGAACGAAAACAGCAAGGTTCTTGACCTGACTTACGGCTACGGAACGATATTGAAAGTATGGAGTGAAGCCTTCGGAATATCCGGTGTGGTTGTCGAAAGTTCACAAAGATTCGCCGAGATTGGCAGAGAACGGATTAAGAAGGCCGGAGTGGATGATAAGATTAAGATCGTCCATGACGACAAAAACACATACAAGGACGCCGAAAAGTATGACTTAGTCGTATGCAGCGTGGGACAGCAGATACCATCAAACGAATCGCTTGAATATATCAAAAGCTGTTTCTCTTTGGGCGAGCGGTTCCTGAAAGACGGCGGTATGCTGGCATATATCGGCACATACTCGAAAATCCCGAATCCCCCGCAGGAACTCATAGACTTCGAGGGTGAATTGTTGCAGCTGTCTGAGCTGAATAATATTTTCAGAGAGCTTGGGTACTATTTGATTTGCATGGCAGGCGACACGGACGCTATGTGGGAGCATTACGCCGTTAACGGGTTCGCAAACTCGCTTGAACAATTTGAAAAAATCAAATTAAAGGAAAACCCCAATGACAAGGAGTTACAACAGTCGATCGATCATTGGAACCGTATGTATTTCGATTACCGTAGACCCTATCAAAGACAGGCTTTGTTTGGGCTTGTGAAGTTGTAAACGATAAAAATATAGCTATTCATGCAACCGTCGGTTTAACAACTATCCGAATAAATTATTGCTATCAACCTGCATTAATGATATAATAGTTTCATGAAAGCAGGTGTATTAAAATGATTAATTTATCGGAAAAAATTTCATCGCTTAGGAAAGCGCACAATTTAACGCAGGAAGCATTGGGCGAGGCAGTCGGAGTTACCGCACAGGCGGTTAGCAAGTGGGAAAAAGGCGACAGCTTGCCGGACATTTCCGTCATTCCAGACATATGCAGAGAGTTCGGCATTTCAGCGGACGCATTGCTCGGCAGCGAGGGGAACATGACAGCCGAGATGTA
>WREN01000204.1 GCA_009779295.1 Oscillospiraceae bacterium
ATCCGCGTAGGTAATAATGGTAAATTTGGTTTATTCGGTATTACCAAAATCGAATACGATAGATTAGACTTTGAAAACGGTTACGCTCTTGTTAAAAAGGGTAACTACTACGGTATCATCGACGCGGCGGGTAATATCATAGTACCGTTCGAATACAGGGATAACCGGCTGACTCGTTTCAACAGACATGGTTTAGCGACGGCGGCAAAATCAGTAGAAGATTCGGTATTTGTCAAATGGGGCTGTTTCGATACGAACGGCGATGTTGCGATTCCTTTTATATACGACAGGCTGCTTATCATTTTCAATAATAACGAAGGTTTGATAGACCGCGGTTGGGGCGAGTATGACGACAGTTATATTTCGGCTAAGAAAGACGGCAAATGGGGCGTTCTTGATAAGTATGATAAAATTATAATTCCGTTTGAATATGACGATATTGTATGTTTTCAAACCAACGGTTTAGCTTGGGCGAATAAAGACGGTAAAATCGGAGCAATTAATATTGCAAATGAAACGGTTATCCCGTTTGAGTTTGACGGTCTCCCAGGTTATTATAATTTTAGGTTTGACCCGATACGCGTGATGAAAGACGGCAAGTGGAGATATATCGACTTGACGGGCAAAACCGTTATACCGTTTGAATTTGAATACGCCGGCGGTGAGTTTTATAATGAATATGCTATTATCGGAGAAAACGGCAAATACGGAATGATGGATAAAACGGGCAAAATTATCATTCCCATCGAATACGAATGGGTGGTTTATGATTCCGAATCAAAATATTTTTCTACGCAGAAAAACGGCAAGTATGGGTTTATTGATATTGACGGGAATATGATATTGCCTTTTGAATATAACGATCCGATTATCTTCCGCGACGGTATCGCGCAGGTTTGGAAAGACGGTGGTAAACGGATGTTTATTGACATTTACGGCAAGGTTATTTTAACGACCGAATCATATACATTAGGATTCATATACGGAATCATTTTAATGGAAAACGGCGGTAAATATGCTTTTTACGATACCGCAGGAAACGTAGTTCCTCCGAATCTTGATGAATATGATATGGTTTTCAGATCGGAATACGATGGAATTTATTACGTCAGTATAAATGACAAAAGGGGGTTGATTAACAGAACTGGTAAAATTATTTTGCCGCTCGAATATGAAGTTGTATATTTCTATGGAGATTATATAGCGGTTCAAAAAGATGGCCGCTGGGGAGTATTAACTTTTAAATAAAAATAAAGAAGGGATTTTTATTATGAATTTATCAGCTTTTACTAATTATAACGGCATTACTTTAGAGATTGTCATATGGTCGATGTTTATCGGCATTGTTATAGGCGTGGGCGCGGTTTTATATTCCAAACGGGTATTGGGCACGTTCGTGAGGGCGTTGCTTAAAATCGAAGCTAATTCGCCGGATTCTGCAAAAACTTTTAATGAATTGGGCTTCAAGCACACTTTTTTATACAGGTTCTCACTCAGGAATAAAAGCACTTTCCGCAAAATCGTTTATGTTACGGATGACAACAGATATTTTATTCCCAGTGAAAAAGTATTCCGCGCCGATTCTATGTACAGCACAAAAGACGCTTCTTTATTGATCGGGTTATTAGCTGTTCTCGCGTTTTTTATTATGGTTTTGGTTTGTTTTTTGATAATCCCTGATCTCGTGCAGATGACGTCAGATTTTGTCGGCAGTTTATTCGGCAGCAGCGTTAATTTATCCTAAAGAAGGAAAGGTGACATTCTCTGTGACAAATAATACGCAATATCGTTCCAATACACGCAGACGCCGCAGCCGGCGTAAAAAGCATCGCAGTACGGCAAGTATTTTATTGATTACAGTGCTAATTGCCGCTATTTGTGTTGCGGGCGTCTTCGCCGCCATATATTTTTCAGGTTTAAGATATATCAGGATCAACACCGATACAGGCGGTTTTATAAAATTTTTCGGTTGGGTTGCCGAGGACAATTCGCCGCTCAAGGGCAAGATTTATTTATCCGACGGCGGCACCGCTGACGTCGATATGGAGATCGGCAGCGTTGTGTATTCCAACGGCGATATTTATGAAGGCGAATTGAAAAACTTGCTAAAGCACGGCAGCGGTATTTTTAAGTTAAAAAGCGGCGATATCTACAGCGGTCATTTTATAGATGATAAAATAACCGGAAACGGTCATTTTATATATTCCAACGGGGACGAATATGAAGGTCCGCTCGTTGACGGCAAACGCGAGGGTGACAACGGCGTTTATACGTGGAGCGATCATGCTATGTATATAGGACCATTCAGAGACGATATGAAGCACGGCAAAAACGGTCGGTATATCTGGCCGGACGGTTCGTCATATGAGGGCGATTATGAAAACGATATGAAACACGGAACGGGAACATACAGATTTGCTAACGGCGATGTATATACCGGCGATTTCCAGAACGATATACGTACCGGCCGCGGTACATACACATGGGAAAACGGCGAATCGTATACAGGCGAATTTAAGAACAATAAAATGAACGGCTGGGGCGTTTACACGTGGCCTTCGGGACGTACCCTTGAAGGTTTATATGAAGACGGGCAATTCAAACGTACAGAACCCGATACGGGTACAGGAATGATGCAGCCATGATAAATATACTAATGACTACAATGTCGCTTGATATAGGCGGCGCGGAAACTCATATAATTGAATTATGTAAAGAATTAATAAGACGCGATTGTAATATTAAAATTACAGTCGCGTCTAATGGCGGCGTTTATGTTTCCGATCTGGAAAAAGCGGGCATACGCCACGTGACGCTTCCGCTCCATAATAAAAGGCTTTTTTCCGTTTTAAAATCATATTTCGGATTAAAAAAATTACTTAAAAACGAAAAGTTCGATATTGTCCACGCTCACGCGCGGATTCCGGCGTTCATATGCGGATTGGTGTGCAAAAAAGTAAAATTCGTAACTACCGCGCACGGCGTATATAAAATTAACCCGATTTACCGCGTCCTTTCGAATTGGGGAAACCGCGCGCTCGCGGTCAGTTATGATATCAAGCAGTATCTGATTGACCAGTACAAAATGTCGGCTGATAATGTTATCGTTACGGTAAACGGCATTGATACAAACAGGTTTTCTAAAAATATTGATTATTCTGACATTGCGGAAGAATTTGAGTTGAAAGAAAACAGCCGCCGTATTATCCATGTCTGCCGTATCGACCACGAGAGCGCGTATACAGCGCTCCAGTTAGTGGAAATAGCCCCGACTCTTTTTGCCGTCCACGATAATATTGAAATTATTATAATCGGCGGAGGCACTGCTTTTCTTGAATTGAAAACTCAAGCCGATAATGTCAACAGGCTTCTCGGATATAAAGTTATAAAACTTGCCGGTCCACGCACCGATATTCATAAGTTTTTGGCGGCGGGCGATATTTTCATCGGTGTTGCACGTTCCTCAGTTGAGGCTATGTCTTCCGAAAAACCGGTTATACTTTCCGGTTCGCCTAATTATTCGGAAGGGTATTTAGGAATATTCGGCGCGGATAAACTAAAAAACGCATTAGATACGAATTTCACCTGCCGCGGATTTGAAACTTCAAACACAAAACAGTTGTATAACGATATTATGGCGTTGTTTTCGCTTTCAGCTGCCGAACGCCACGCACAGGGGGTTTATAACAGGCAGATCGTGCTTGAACGTTATTCTATAGGCAAGATGGCTGACGACGCATTGAATTTGTACAGGAAACTTACTCCATTTGAACATTACAAATACGGCGATATTATCATCAGCGGTTATTACGGCTACGAAAATATGGGCGACGATTCGCTCTTGCAACAGATAATCAATAGCATCAAAACGCTTGAGCCGAACGCGAAAATCACGGCTCTTTCAAAAACTCCGAAAAAAACGTCGCGGATTTACGGTGTAAATTCGATATACAGGTTTAATATTTTCGCTATACGTAAAGCGATGAAAAACGCTAAATTGTTGATCAACGGCGGAGGAAATCTCTTGCAGAATAAAACAAGCAAACGTTCGCTGATGTATTATATTTATATCATGAAGTCAGCAAAAAAGCACGGGTTAAAATTAATGTTGTACGCTTCCGGTATCGGACCGCTTTACGGGGAGAAGTATAAAAATATTACGCGCGATATTTTAAACCAAGCGGATATTATTACATTGCGCGAACACTTATCCGTTGAAGAGATTAATACACTCGGCGTTGAAAATTTTAACATGAGCGTGACTTGCGATCCGGCGTTTTATCTCGACCCGGCTGCTGATAATTGGATCAAGTATGTGATGTACCGAGAAGGACTGTCATTGAATAAGAAGTATTTCATGATTGCGCCGCGGTATATAAAAGATGTTCATTCTTCCCTGCCCGACGATTTTGATAAACGTATCGCCGAGGCGTGCGTGCAAATTGAACGGAAATATAAAATAACGCCGGTTATTATTCCATTGCAACCGCAGAATGATTCAGCGATTTGCAAAAAAATCGCTGAATATACAGGCGGAAAAGTTATTTCGGGGTTGAGCGCATCTGAACTCGCCGGACTTACAAAGTATATGGAATTCGTGGCAAGCGTACGTCTGCATTTGTTGATTTACGCTATTTCA
>WREN01000205.1 GCA_009779295.1 Oscillospiraceae bacterium
CTCGTAATTCAAACCTTCTCTGTACCAAGGTTTGGTTATATCAACATACGGCAGCTGATCCGGTGTAAGGGAAAAACCTTCAATCGCCAGCTTATCCGGATTGAGCGGTACGCACAGATCAAAGTCGTCGGTTTCACCAAGTACGCTCTTACGGAAATAGGCTTCGACGGTTGCAAAATCAGGTCCGAGGTTGATTTCTTTGAGTTTGACGTTGAATTTTTCTTCTATGTACATATTTCGCTTGTAGATCGCGTCGTTGACGAGATCGCCGCTTTCTTCAGTGGCGGCGAATGTCATCGTGGCGTGGAAGTTGTTGTCAGGTATTGCCGCGCGGAATTCGTACCCGCCAAAATCTTTTACGGGTAGGTCCGGCGTATACCTATCGGGTTCGGTTTCGATGTCGTTTATTGTTTCAGGTTTTGTTTCGCTTGTTTTTGCGGTATCGTTTCCGGCACACGCCGGAAGGAAAATTGATAAAATAAGCAGTGAAATTAATAATTTTTTTAACATTTTATTTATCCTCCTATTTCATGCGCAATATCGCAGTACAGCCGGACCTTTTCAACGGAAGTCCCCGGGGTTACCGGACTTCCCATACTCATGATAAATCTGTTCTTGTTCTTCCTGCCGGCGGCGATTTGTCTTTTTATTTCCGCTTGCAATTCATCTTCTGTACACACCGGCAAAAACGTTGTGGCGTTTAAATTTCCAAGCACGGTACAGCGTCCCTGCACCGCGTCAACAATATCTTCAATATCAATTGTAAACCCCTTCTTACTTTCCTCAAAGGAGATCGCGTCCGCTCCGGCTCCGAGAATTAAATCCAGCTTTTTCCACGGATCGCCTGTATGGTAATAAACGCTTTTCATGCCGTTCTCCCGAATCATCTCCACAACGCGGGTAATGTAGGGCACGTTGAATTCCCCGAACATTTCAGGGCTTATCATGTCGATATAACATTCCTCAATCCAGACAGCCTCAACGCCGCGGATTTTCAATTCATAAATCCCTTTCGCCATCAAAGAAGCGACCAATTCGCAAGTGTATTCGATGAGTTCAGGATTGTCGTGCAGCGTCAGCATAAAACCTTCGAATCCCCAAATCGAGACACAGTCTTGCAACGGCGACGCAACATGAGCCAACGGACATAATTCGGGGTATAAATTGAGTAATTTATCCGGTAATTCATTCCTCTTGATTTCGGTAATGTCGTCTTGTATATCATCGCGGAAAATATTGTCGATTTCCTCCCGCGTTGTCGGAACATGATCTCTATGCCATTCCTGATAGCAGTCGCTGATCTTAGGTTCGTTTAACTTTACTTCTTTCTGCGTCCGTTTATCGATTTTGAAAACGCCATCCGTTCTTTCAACAATACTGTATTCGCTTGCGGAACCTCTCGGCAATGCGAACCAATCCTGACCTATGTTCGCAATCACTTCGCTGTGCCATTGGATTTGCCTGTCGAGATCGGTTTCGTTGGCGTACCACCACGGGCAGGACGTCAATTGCTTCCAGTGGTCGCGGATATAAATCCCTTCATAACAAAGCACGGCGGGGATTTTGTCTGTCCCCTCTTTGGAAAACGCAGCTTGAATTTTTTCTTTACCTGTCATGTTTCTTCACTCCGCGTTTTTTCCGGCGAGAAACAATTGGCGATACTTTTCGTATTCTTCGTCGGGCATATCGTCAGGATCATAATACGGACTGACAGGTAGTAGCTGATCACCCGCAACCGCTTTATTCGTACAAGCATGATCGTTGCGGAACGCGTCGCGCTCATCTTTATTACGCAAGTTGGGCACTTTAATCGGTATATTGCCGTTAAGAATGGAACGGTATGCCAATATCCCGCAGATACCCATATCGACGGCGGTGTAAACGTCAATGCTGTACTTCTGACCGTCCGGATTGCCTAAAATCTTCTCCAGGAAGAAATGCGTCGGATAAAAATCGCTGCCGCCGTGTCCAGAGAACTTCGACGCCAAGTCCGGTGTAACAAACGGTTCCGGCTTGTAATGTTTCAAATCGCCTATGCAAAACTTTTCGCCCTCAATGTAAGACGACATATTGCTGTTGTCCCAGCGATTCGTTTCCATCATGCCGTTGGTGCCGTAGATTTCGTAGTTGACGCTGTACGGTTCGCGTTTCAAGCCGCCGTGGATACTCTTGACGACCGCGCCGTTGTCAAGCGTGATCATCTCAATACCGCCGTTGCTGTGTATAACGCTTAAATCTTTTTCGCCGCGTTTCTTATTCGGATTCGTTTCAAACCCCACGACTTGGATCGGTCTGCGTCCGGTAATAGTGACTATCGGTCCGAAACTGTGCGTGTTGTAAAACGTCGAATAGCAGCGCATCCTCCAATGGTCCCGTTCGCCGTATGTAATACCCGGTCGAATCGCCGAACCGTCGTGGATGTATTCGCCTTCCGCGTACTGGATTTCGCCGATTTCGCCAGCCGCATAGCGTTTCCACATCTCGAAAGTGGAAAGCATATAGCAGTAGTTTTCGGCGTAGGCATAGACTTTTCCGGTTTCCTCAACCGCTTCGATAAGCTCGACCGCCTGCGCCATCGTTTCGCACGGCAGGACTTCGCTCATCACGTGTCGACCTGATTTTAATAAGCGTATGGCGAACGGCGCGTGTTCGTTCGCGTAGTTTGCGAGGACGACGGCATCCATGTCGTGATTATAAAAATCCTCGAAATTCTCATACAGCGCGACTTTAATACCTTTGCTGTCCGCAAGTTTCTGCACATTGTCAAGAAAAGGAACATATTTGTCGCATACCGCGACCAGTTCCGCGTCGGGGTGGACCGCAAGCACGTGCATCATCGAAAGGCCCCTTCTCGCTCCGAATACTCCAACTTTAATTTTACCCATTTTAATAATACCTCCAACTTTAATTTTTTATTTTAAGTTAATAACGGCTTCGTTCATATCGTTCAGCGCTTTTTCCATTCCCGCGGATTTACTCGCCACCATAGACGCGTAATTGCCCTTGCCCGCTGTCTCTTCATATATCGGGTTGCGCACTTCGCGCCAGAAAGCCATGCCCCAATCCACAAAGACATTATCGAATATTAAATCAAGCATTTCCGCACTCTCATTGTCGCGCGCGAATTTCGTTTTCAGCGCCACTTCCTTCAGAGCCGGAACGGTCGTATTCCTCGATTCCGCGGCGAGCGCTTCCATAATTATGCTCGTGCGTTCGGGGTTGGGCGCGTGAGCGGGAACTACCTTCGGCCATCCGCCGTTTGTATGGACGTAATACCTGCTTTGATTTTCGTCCGCTTTGGGAAATGGAATGATCCCGAAATCTGCATCCATCGACCGCAGGAGCGGGATTGACCGCACGCGTTCAGATAAGAATAAACCTTGATTATTCTCAAACTGCTGACGCGAAACGTCGTAAACATCGCCGAAATAATTTGATACTTTTTCCTGTCCCGGAGCGAACCATATTTTATCCGCACCGTATAAATTTTGACGGACTTTTTCCAAAATACCGAACAGTTTTTCATTGCCATCTACATTCAGGATCAACAAATCGTCGGAATCTTTTATCACCGTTTGAACTCCGGCACAAACCCAGAATTCAATTAAAAATCCGTCACGGACCGCCAAGATTCCGTAATGATCCAAATCGGTCATTATACCGTCGCCGTCAATGTCATTCGACGCGTCGCGGCTCATATTAAAAAACTTATCGTAAGTCCACGCGCCGCTGTTCACCAAGTCATACAGATTATCCATGTTATAGTCGGTTATCAGCTTTTTGTTGAAGTAAAGCGGCTGTATCGCGTCGTAAACGCTGGCGCACTCGTCGCTGAATACGGCAAATATTTTATTTGCGACCGAAAAAGTATTGGTGTAATCGCGGAAATACCACGGCTGGGTCAAATCTAAATACGGCAGTTTGTCCGCAGGAAGCACATAGCCTTTTATGGTCTGATAAATCCAATCGAGTTGCGTGGATATGTCAAAATCATCGGAACCTGCAAGCACGCTTTTTTCGAACAATCCCGTGGGTTCCTGATAATTTTCACATGCGGTTTCTTTAAAAACGACATTATACTTTTCTTCGACGTAAATATTACGCCTGTAGATCGAATCGTTTACGGTGTCGCCGGTTTCCTCGGACGCGCTGAATTGGAAAGTTCCGTAAATATTGTCCTCGGGAATGAGCGCGCGGAATTCATATCC
Source organism: Oscillospiraceae bacterium (assembly GCA_009779295.1). Classification (GTDB taxonomy): domain Bacteria; phylum Bacillota; class Clostridia; order Oscillospirales; family CAG-272; genus WREN01. The sequence goes on from WREN01000205.1 coordinate 4,209, forward strand.
GCCTAAATCAATTTGGGGCAGATTCGGAGTGAAACGTTGCGGGGAAGTATCGACGGTTTCCGAGGCTGCAGATTTCGTTTCGTTTATTGTGGTGTTGTCGTTTGCGGCGCAAGCCGGCAGCAAAACCACAAGAACCAATAATACCAATAAATACTTTTTCAACATTATTTTTTACCTCCAAAATCCGAAACGTCAAGCAACGCTCCGCCCATTTTTGCCGATTCATGCGCGATTATACCGGGAACGGTATAGCGCGCGGACTCCCAGACGTTGATTGGGGGAGTTGTTCCGTAATAGCACGCCTTGACGAAATCATCGACCAGAAAGTGGTGCGAACCGTCGTGACCGTTTGCGTGACCCAAAAATTCTTTCGGCAATCTGCCGGATTGATGAACAGGTGCATATTCCCCTGAACATCTGAGCAAA
>WREN01000206.1 GCA_009779295.1 Oscillospiraceae bacterium
CTTTGAAGGTAAAGACATTGAAATATTTATATTACATCAAATACAAGACGAATAATATAAATATTTTCAAAACTCACGACGGTATAAACAAATTATCCTCCGTCAAGCCAAGATAATCCACAATATCCCTCATCCTTGTCGAAATTATCCCTAACCCGTCGGCGGTATGCGCGTCGGAAGCGCAGTAGAATTTGCAATTCTCCTCCGCTGCTATCCGGAACAGATGCAGTCTTTCATCTGCGGCTTCACGCCAATTCAGAGGGAAACAACCTGCGTTGAATTCGATACCCGCGCCTTGTTTGCTCAAAAATCTGTAAACCTCGCGCAATCTGGATTCGGGGATTTTCATATCGGCTATGTATTGCTCAGCTCGTCCGAAATACGCGTTCAAATGCGCGATACCTATTTTCGTCCACGGCAGATTCAACTCGCAAAATTCTTCCAGGCGCAGTATCAAAAGTTCCGCTATCTTTTCTTCGGTGTCATATTCCGGCGGTCTTACAAAATCCACCATGTGGAAATGGTTCACCGGAACGACTATCATTTCAAAATCGTCGTAATGAGCCGGAGAGATTCCAATCTTAGCTCCGCCGCAATATTCCGTTTCGCAGCCGAACAGAACTTTAACCGAGCCTCCGTCGGGCAGCGGAAGTAATTGTTTAACGTGATCCATATCCTGCTGCTGATACCATTCCATCGCGCCGGGTACGTCCGCGTCCCAAAAATGGTCGTTAAAGCAGATCATACTGTAGCCGTTTTCTTTAGCGAAGGCTATTGTATGCTCTGCTTTGAAGTTTCTGTCCGGACTGCATAAAGACAGTCCCGTATGGGTATGCAGATCGTGATTGATCGGGAATTGTTTCTTGGTTTTAGTTTTCATTTTAAATTATCACCTCGTAAAACATATTATAGCACACTCTGATTTATTTTACAACGGTTTTATACGGTTATTCATATTAAAAACATTTTGAAAAATATTTTCTTAAAAAGCTTGACAGTTAATAATAATTATCATATAATAATAATTATCAATAGTGAAAGGAGTAAGGTTTGTTTTGAAACGAAATACCATGCAACGTCAAATAATACTTGATGCAGTAAACAACCTCGCAAACCATCCAACGGCAGAGGATGTATATTTGTATGTTGTAAAGACACACCCGACAATAAGCAAAGCAACGGTGTATAGAAATCTTGCCGCCGCTACGGAAAATGGCGAGATTTCATCTGTCGGAATTTTTGACGGAGCTATGCGTTTTGACGACCGGAAAGATGAGCATTTTCACTTTGTGTGTGACGGATGTAAAAAACTCATCGACGTGCCAATTTTTGATTTGAAAGCAAATCTGACGCCTTTAAGCGATTTGAAAATTAACAAAGTTGAGCTGACACTTCGTGGGTTTTGTAAAAACTGCGAATTTAGCCAATTATCAAAAAAGGAGGAAAAATAATGGCAAACGACAAGTACACATCAATCGTAAATCTCGATTTCCAGTACGCGCATAGATTTATGAACTGGAAGAGAGAAGCAAAACATCTTCACGGACACTCAGGGCTTTTGACAATCGAACTTGAGGATACTGTAGACCCAGTAACTGGTTTCGCACACGCATGTAAAGACGGATTCAAAAAAGCGTGGGAAGTTTGCGACCATTTCCACCATGCAACATTGTTTCAAGAGGGAGACCCGCTGCTTGACGCAGTTCTCGCAGTGTACGAAAAGGAAGGCATTATCAATGACCCGGAGCATTGCGTTCCCCTTAAGAAGATAGACCACCCTCTCGCTTGGTCATATCCGGAGTACAGAATAGTTGTCACCAAAAAAGTTTCAACTTGCGAAAACCTTTGCGAGTTATTTTACGAGCTGCTGAAAGACAAGATGCCGATCAAAAAAATAACATATCGTTCATCGTCAATGAACGCGGCGTCAAAAGAGTTCAAGTAAAAGAGAAAGTCACATAAAACCAAAAGGAACGGATAGTTTAATCATCCGTTCCTTTTTTAATCTTTTTGTTGGAAATTTTTTAGTTGCATTTATTTGAAATATGTGGTATATTATAAAAAAAGGAGTGATAATATGTTTGAAAGTGTAAATTTTATCAAAGCGGATATACCGTTTATCAGCGAATATGATGTCAATAAAAGCCCGTGCGTTATTTTCAGAAAGAAATTCGAAGTGGAAAATTTTAACACCGCCAAAATATCTGTCTGCGGGCTCGGTTATGGTTATTACTATATCAACGGCGAGAAGATTACGCAAGACCTTTTTACCGCGCCTGTCAGCGACTACAACAAAACGTTGTGGTACAACGTTTACGATGTCACCGAATTTATTAAGCCCGGCGAAAATATTCTCACCGTTATTTGCGGAAACGGATTTTACAACGAATCCGTTCAAACTCCATGGAATCACAATACCGCCGAATGGCGCGACAATCCGAAAGTTATTTTGCAGCTTGAAATCGACGGGGAAACCGCGCTTGTTTCCGACGAAACATGGGAGTGTACGACCCAAACGCCAATAATTTTCAACCAATTGAGGAACGGCGAATATTTCGATTTGCGCCTGTACAAACCGAATTTCACTTACGACAGTTGGGAGCCTGCTATAATCGATACTACCCCGCCGAAAGGTATATTCCGTGAATGTCTGTGCCAACCGATTCGCGAGTGCGCGGAGTATCCGACAATCAACATCTCGCAAACCGGTCCGAACAAATACGTGTTTGACATCGGGCAAAATATTTCCGGTTACATACGCCTGAAAGTCAAACAGGACAGCGGCGACGTTCTAACTATCAGATACGCGGAAACGCTGAACGTCGATTATAATCTGCAATACAATTATATGCAGGGATTCTATCCGAACAGCGTGTTCATGACGGACAAGTTCATCTGCAACGGCGAGGAGTTCACATGGAACCCGATATTCGCGTATCACGGTTTCAGGTATATTGAGATAGAGGGAATCAAGAATCCCACGCCCGATATGGTCACGGGAATCTTCGTCCATCAGGATATTAAAACGATCTCGGAGTTTGAATGTTCTGACGAAACTTTGAATAAATTATTCAAGATCGGGCAAATGGCGACGTATTCCAATTTGTTCTACATGCCGACGGACTGCCCCACGCGTGAGAAACTCGGCTGGGCAAATGACGCGCAGGCGTCAGCGGAACAGATGCTCACGAATTTCGACATTGTGGATTTATTCCGGAAATGGTACGTCGACATTTTAGATTCGATGCGCGACGACGGCGCGCTACCAGGGATAATTCCGACGCACGGCTGGGGTTACGATTGGGGCAACGGCCCGGTTTCGGAGGGAATCCTGTTTGAGATTCCGTACAAAATCTATTGGCACACGGGAGACACTTCCCTGCTGGTCCAAAGCCTGCCTTATTTCGAGCGGCATTTCAAATTCCTCGAAAGCCGTAAAGAATCCGATGGCTTCATCGACTACGGTCTCGACGATTGGGCTCCGCCCGAACCGTCAAAGGTTCCGCGGAAATTTATCAACCAGATGTTTTTATATAAGTGTTACAAAATCGCGGTGTTCGCAGCGGAATTGACCGGTATTGAAAAATATAAATCCGAACTCAATGAAACGTTGCGATTATTCAACGACACGTACATGAACGCGGACGGCACGTGTAAAGTGAACGAACAAACCGCCGTCGCGATGATTATTTTCCATGTCGGCGTCACCGAACCGCTCAAAGCTCAGCTCAAAAAGTTAGTTGAGGACAGAGATTTCCATCATAACTGCGGCATGGTCGGGCTTCCTCGCCTGTACACTGCGCTTAACGAATGCGGGCTTGCTGAATACGCGTACAAAATCATCACGGCGAAGGGTTATCCGTCATACACGCGCTGGCTCGACTGCGACGCTACGACGTTGTGGGAAACATGGCAGCCCGGCAATTCCAAAAACCATCACATGTATTCGGATTTCATGTCGTGGATAATGAAAACGCTCGTCGGCATCGAAATGGTTACCCCTGCATACGAAAAAGTTAAAATCAATCCGCAATTTATTCCCCAGCTTGATTTTTGCAGGGGGCATATCGACACCCCGAAGGGCAGGATTTCCGTTGAATGGAAACGCGGTGGCGACGGCGAAATTGTTTTAAAATTTGAAGTTTCGGAGGGTATCCAACATGTTAAAGATTAACAATTTTTACTTAAATTACAGCAAATTGCATAAAGATTTCCGCTATAGAATCTCCGACACGGATTCGCCCGTCTTCTCATGGGCGGCAATCTCAAGCGTAAGCGGAGCTTATCAAAGCGCGTATCGGATTATGATAGCGTCAGGCGAAAATCTGTTATGGGACAGCGAAAAAGTCGAGAGCAGCAGGCAATCGGTGAAATACACACGCGGTCCGTTACCGGTTGGAGTGAAACTGGACATCCGCCTTGTCATATGGGATAACTTCGGCAATGAGAGCGCGGAGTATAACGATTACTTCTACATAGGCGTTATCGATAATTGGAATGCCGAATGGATAGCTTATCCGAACGAAACGGGAAGAAATAATATTATTTTCAAGAAAAACTTCGAGATTTCGGATATAGTGGATAAAGCTTGCTTGTTTGTCTGCGGATTAGGTTACCATAAC
>WREN01000207.1 GCA_009779295.1 Oscillospiraceae bacterium
ATTACAAGGGGGACGAGAAACAATCCTTGCCCCCCTTGCTAAAGGGGGGTGGCACGAAGTGCCGGGGGGATTCCGCAAAAATAAAAAATCAAAAACAGGAGTGATATAAACATGTCAAAAGTAAAAATAGCAATTATCGGTTGCGGAACCATCGCCAATTCGGCGCACATCCCGAGTTACATGAAGTGTGACAACGTGGAAATAAAGTATTTCTGCGACATCCTGCCCGAAAAGGCGAGGAAAGCCGCCGAACGTTACGGCAGCGGTATTGTGGTCGAGGATTACCGCGACATCTTGAGCGATCCCGAAGTCGTAGCGGTATCGGTTTGTACGCCGAACAAAATGCACACGCCGATTTCTATCGATTTCCTGAAAGCGGGCAAGCACGTGCTGTGCGAGAAACCGGCGGCGCGTACATACGCCGAAGCGTTGAAGATGCAGGAAGCGCAGCATGAAAGCGGCAAAACATTGAACATCGGCGTCGTCAACAGGTTCAACACGGCGGTCAACGAAATCAAGAAGATAATCGACGCGGGAGACCTCGGCGAAGTTTATCATGTTTACGTCAGCTTCCGCGCGCACCGGAGTATTCCGGGGCTTGGCGGCGCGTTCACCACAAAAGACATCGCGGGCGGCGGCGTTTTAATCGACTGGGGCGTTCACTATCTCGACATCGTCATGTTCTGCACAGGCGATCCGAAACCGCTGACGGTATCGGGCAAAGCGTTTTGCAAACTGGGCGTGGATATGCCGAATTACGTTTACAAGGGCATGTGGGCTGAAGACACGAAAGACTTGAACGGCACATACGACGTTGACGATTTCGTAACGGGATTCGTCCGCACGAGCGGTCCGACGATCTCTCTTAACGGTGCGTGGGCGCAGAATATCGCAATAAGCGAGTCGTTTATCGATTTCATCGGCACAAAAGGCGGGATCCGTTTGCAGTACGGCGGCGCGTTTGAGGTGTTTACGACGTTTAACGGTCAGCTTCATCAGTACAAACCCGAATATAATTCGGTGGATATGTTCCATAACGAATTGAGTTCGTTCATCCGCTGCATCCAGACCGGCGAAAAACTGCCGTCGCACATCGATACGGTTGTCGTCACCGCGCAGATGATGCAGGCGATTTACGATTCGTCCGATGCGGGAAAAGAGATTGATTTAACATGAAAATGAAAAAAGGAATATCTACAAGTTTTTTAGGAGAGTTGACGCCCGAAAAGTTTGAACAATGCGCGAAAAATAATATTGATTGCGTGGAATTATTTTTACACGATGATAATTTCCCGCTTTACGCAAAAAATTACGTTGAACTTTGGTCGGCGCATTTACCGTTCAGCCAGAAATTGGATATTTCCTCGCCTGTGGACGCTGACAGAGAATTAACGATGGAAAAACATCAATATTTAATACGAAAAGCGGCGGAAAACGGAATAAAAACAATCGTTTTACATCCAAGTTCCGAACCAATAACGGACGATGAAAGACCGTTTCGAGTCAAAAAAAGCCGTGAAAACATCATAATTTTAGCGAAATTATGCGGGGAATTGGGTGTGATTTTAGCTGTTGAGAACCTGCCGCGGACATGTTTATGCAACACAAGCGGCGAAATGTTAGCGTTGTTGAGCGGAATTAACGCAACATTATGTTTTGACACGAACCATTCGCTGATAGAAACAAATCCGGTATTCCTTGAAAATGTTCTGAAAGGCGGATTGAAAGTCCGGACACTGCACATCTCGGATTATGATTTCGTCGATGAGCGGCACAGATTGCCCGGCGACGGCGTTACTGATTGGAAAGCCGTGATGAATTTGCTTGAGCAGTACGGGTATGAGGGGCCGTTGATGTACGAAGTGTCAAGAAAACCCAAGGAACGTGAAGAAATCACACTTGAAGAATTGGCGGATAATCAACGCAGGCTGGAATTGAAATTGATATATTGAATTCATATAGAAGATACGTAAGAGTATATCCCGAAGATATATATAATGCGATATTAAGCAGCATATTTTCGCGAACAATTTGATGAAATTCGTAATACTCAAGAATATCCGTATATTATGGATACTCGGACACTTGAAAATCAATATGATTTTTATAACAAAAGTATATTATTTAATCGGTGATTTCAGCGAATTATCAAAATTGTCGGACAAAGGATTAGCCGAAACCACCAAAGACGCGGTTCTGATTTGGGAGAAATAATCGTAGGGTCGGGGTTCCATCCTCGCCCTTACAATTATTAAGTTCTAACAATAGTTGAAAATTCCTCAACTACGAATCTATAGACATATGTTTATTGATATTATATAATTAAATCAATAAATATGTGAGGAGAATAAACTTAAATGGAATTTAATTTTGGAGAAAAGATGAAATCACTGCGAAAGAAACGTGATTTGACACAGGAGCAACTTGCCGAATACTTCGGCGTATCGTTTCAGGCAGTGAGCAAATGGGAGACAAACGCCGCGTATCCGGATATATCGCTGATACCGATCATCGCGAATTTCTACGGAGTGACGGCGGATGAACTTCTCGGAGTGAATATTACAAAAGCAAAAAAGAAAAAGGAAGAGTATATTCAAAGTTGTTGGGATTTACAGCATGAATGGAAACTATTAGAAGCGGTCGAACTTGCTCGTAAAGCGTGTTACGAGTTTCCCGGAGATTTAGAATTACTTGAAAATTTATCATTTTGGTTACATCAAGCGTCAGGAATAACACCATCATTTTTAAATGAAGCGATCGAAATTTCTAATACAATATTGACGGAATCAACCGATACTATGATACGAAACACGGCTACATTGAGGTTATGTTATTGCTATAATGATAAAGGTGATAAAGGAAAAGCTCTCGAATACGCAAGGCAATTACCAAATTTTGCGCAGTCAAGCCAGTTTATAATAAGCCGTCTCGGATTAGTTCCGGCAAATACGCAAATGTTTATTAAAATGTACTACGACGCGTTAGCGGAAGTAATTTTAAAGTATGAAGGCGATAAAATTGAAATACTCAAGAATCTTTTAATAATGCAAAAAATCATTCACGGCGAAAATATGTGCGACCAGCATTTTTACGCTTACTTGTATAATACCGCTATAGCTTGCGAATATTTGAATTTGAATGATAATGATATTGCATTAGACTATCTTGAAACGGCGTTTGAACACGCGGAGAAATTTCTGAAATACAACGACGGCGATAAGTATCAATCGACATTTTTGAAAGATTACGAATCCCGTCCGCACAGTAGTTGGTCGCGTGGTGCGATTGAGGATTTTTTGGATAAATCTAACGATAGCATATACGATACGGTTCGCGACGAACCGCGATTTATTGCATTGTTGGATAGGGCGAAATAAAGGAGCTGATACCAGCTCCTATTTTTTATAAATTATTTGCCCTGTTTTATAAATGTTTTTAACAAATCCGCTTTTATCCTGTGTACTGTCAAGTAGTATTGGTTCAATATCATAACTGACATTTTTTCGCAAAAACCAAAGCTGTGACGAGGTCTTCAACCAATCGCCCGTAAAACCGTCGTAAATAACCGCTACGTCAATGTCGCTATTATCATTCGCCGTACCTTTGGCGTAAGAACCGTATAAAACGATGGCAGAAGGAGAAAGTTCTTTTGTTACAACATCGGCGTATTGCTTTACTGTGTTGATAACTGTGATTTTATCCAACATGATAATTCCTCGGTTTCTTTGATCAATGCTTTGCAATAATCGGCAGTTAATGATTTAGATAATTGGTCTTTGTATTCAGGATAGCGTGCTTCGATGTTGAGCGGATTTAAGGAGTTGATAAACTTTTCCTGTTTTTCAGATAATTTGTCAAAAAGTTTTGCACGTATAGCCAATTTTATTAAGTCATGAATTTTAGGCGGAATTTCATCGTCTGCACAATCCCGGGCGATTACAGCTTTTAATACTTTTTCTATTGTTTGATGGCACATAAATCCAACATAAAGATACCTGCCCGTTTGCAACATAGCTTTTGCTGTTTCAAAATCATATTCCGCTATCTCAATCCAATATTGTATTCTCTCTGACATTTTTATTACACCACCGGCAAGCTCGCCGCCGCAATCGACTGCCCTACCCTGCGGCTGTTTTCGTCCGGCAGATGAATCTGAATCTTCTCCGCGAGTTCCGGGAAATCCTCGCGCAAAACTTTCTTAGCTGTTTCAAATATGATCGTACCGCCGTCGCCCGACGAAACGCGTCCCATGAGCAGCACATGCTTGATGTCGTAGAAGTATGCGTAAAACGCGACGCCGTAACCGAAGTACGAGCCGATACTTTCGTAAATCTTCTTCGCGCCTTCATCGCCCTGCGCCATGAGTTTCTGAACCACTTTCAGTTTTTCAGCCGGAGAAGCATTTTCATCCAATTCTATACCAGCCGCGGAAGCGAGTTTGATGACCGCGTCCTGCGAGAAATATTTAACGCCGCAGCCGTAATCACCTGACCATTCGTCAACAGCCGAACCCTCATAGTAATCGACCGGAACGAAGGCGAGTTCGTTGAGCCAACCCGCGATGTTGCCGTTCTCGTCAACATAACCGCCCGCTTCGCTCGTACCCATCGCGATACCGAG
>WREN01000208.1 GCA_009779295.1 Oscillospiraceae bacterium
GCGTCATCGCCGCTTGAAATGCCGCCCATACCGATAATCGGCAGATTCACGGCTTTACTAACTTGATAAACCATACGCACAGCCACCGGAAATATCGCGGGACCGGATAATCCGCCGGTAATATTTCCCAGAATCGGACGACGTTTGTTAATATCTATCCTCATGCCGAGGATCGTATTGATAAGACTCAGGCAATCCGCGCCGCCGCTTTCCGCGGCTTTCGCGATTTCGGTGATGTCTGTTACGTTCGGCGTAAGTTTCACGATCAGCGGCTTCGTAACAATTTTTTTAACTGCTTTCGTATATTCTTCCGTTTCTTTCGGGAAAGTACCGATTACTTTTTTCTCCACGTTCGGGCAGGAGATATTGAGTTCTATCATGTCAACGCCCGCCGCGTCAAGCATTTCCGCCGCCGCGCAATATTCCTCTATCGTTCTTCCGGCAATGTTCGCAATAACGACGGCTTTCAATTTTTTAAGTCGGGGAAGCTCATGTTCGATAAAATATTCCACGCCCGGATTTTGCAGTCCTATAGCGTTGAGAATTCCGGACGGTGTTTCCGCGATACGGGGAGTTTCGTTACCCAAGCGCGGTTCGACCGTCAGCGCTTTAACAGTTATCGCCCCGATTTCTCCCGGCATATAGTACGGGCTGTATTCCTTACCGTAACCGCACGTGCCGGAAGCGGTTATGACCGGATTCTTCAACGTTACTCCTGCTAAATTCACACTCATTTCTATCATTTTCATTGCCACATTATCTCCTTTGCGTTAAATACCGGGCCGTCAATGCAAACCCTTTTGTAGTCGCCGAGCATTGTTTTGCACACGCACGCCTGACACGCGCCGACTCCGCAGCCCATTCGTTCTTCCATACTCACTTCACAATCTAAATTAAAATTGTTTACGATCTTAATAGCGTTAGCCATCATCGGAGTCGGACCGCACATGTAAACTATATCATAACCGCCGCGTTCAATTTCCTCACGGACGAGTTCGGTCACGAATCCTTTGCGCCCTGAACTTCCGTCGTCTGTAATTACCGATACGCGGCTGCCGAAACTTTCAAAATCCGCAACACTATTAATAAGTCCGGCGTTGCGGAAACCCATCGTGACGACCGCGTTCTCTTTATATTTCGCCGCAAGTGATAACAGTGAGTATATTCCCGTTCCTCCCCCGACAAGCAATGCTTTTTTGTTTTCGTAGATTGTATACCCGTTTCCCGACGGACCGAGAACACTGATTTTCGTACCCGGTTTTTGTTCCGCCATCCATTTCGTTCCCTTACCGCGAACGTCATAGCAAACGCGCAGCGTTTCGCTGTCAGCGCCTGCGATACTGAACGGTCGCCTGAGAGTTAAAGATTCGCCGCACTTGATGTGAACAAGTTGTCCGGGGCGGACGAATTTCGCGATTTTCGGCGCGTAAAGAACCATTTTAAACAGGGTTGTGTTCTCGAGAATGAGATCGTTTGCGGTTATCTCCGCGTTTGACATAAAATTTTCTCTGTCTGCCATTGTTGTTTCCTCCGCAATGCGTTATATTATCTATATTATATAAAAATTTAATGGTTTTGTCAAACAATTTTTATATTTTTTTCAAAATTTGTGCTATAATTTAATTAAATATTTAAAGAGGAGATAAATTTTATGAAAAAGATTACAGCTTTAATATTATTTTTAATAATATTAACTGCATGTGCGGCTACAGATACGAAAATTGATAAAGAAATCTTGCCAACAACCGAAACAACAATTGAACCCGCCGTTAATTATATCTCCGACAGTCTTCCGGCGAAAGACCTTGACGGGTATACATTCCGAATCCTAACTTTCGAAAACGCTTTAAGAACTTTTAATTGCGGTATTTATGTCGATACCATGAACGGCGGTGTTGTCAACGACGCGGTATACGAGAAAATTATTTCCGTAGAAGAACGTTTCAATTGCAATATCGTATTAGCCGACGCTACTCCCGATCAAGGCATTGATTTGACTTTACAATATAATACCATTAAAAATCTCGTCCTTTCGGGAGAGGACGCGTTTGATATTTGCACGGCGCATGATATAAGGATGGCTGATTTGTCGCTTGAGGGCTTTTTCATGAACGTCTACGACATTCCGTACTTGGATTTTGACAAGCCTTGGTGGCCTTCGTATACCGTGGAAGCTATGTCAGTCGGCAAGCAGATGTATTTGATTTCAAATATGATTTCATATTTGAGTTTGACTTATACGAGGGTCATGTATTTTAACAAAAATATGATGAACGACATAGGGCAGGAACTGCCGTATAATGATGTTTATAACGGAAATTGGACGCTCGACAAACTGTATTCGATCGTCAAAAACGTTTACAATGATATTAACGGCGACGGCAAACACGACGAGGAAGATTTATACGGTTACGCAAATCCGGGGTATTATTACTGTGTTCCCGAAGCGTTTAATATTGAGCCGTATAAAAAAACCGCCGACGGTAAAGTATATTATGACCTTGACATTGAAAGATTTTCCGTTGTGATCGACAAATTATACAATGTATTTTTCAATGACGGCAGTTATAATTCCTCAAATGATCAAACTATACATAAAATGTTTACCGAAAACCGTATCATGTTCATTTACGGTCGTTGTTCGGACGCGACGAATTACTACACCCATTCCGATGTAAAATACGGTATTTCCCCGATGCCGAAACTTGACGAGTCTCAAGCCGAATTTTACGGCGGTTGCAACGACCGTCCGTGCGCCGTTCCCGTCACGGTAAAAAAAGAAAATCTCGATAAAATCGGTATAATCATCGAAGCGATGAGCGCCGAAGGCTACAGGAAAGTCTTTCCTGCGTATTTCGAGATAGCCCTGAAAGTCCGTTATGCCGACCAAACCGAGGATGCGGATATGTTTGACATCGTACGAAAAAATGTTATACTCAGTTTTAATTATATGTACGGCGGAAATACAAGCCCTTATCTTACGATATTCACAACTTTATTCAACATTTCAAACCCATCAAAAGACCTCGCTTCATGGGCGGCAAAAAATGAATCTGTACAAGTCGCGAGAGTTGAATTAATTAATAATATATTCGAAGAGTTGAGGACTAAATAAGTAATAAAAAGTTTGTAGAGATGTCTTGACTTGAGACAAATTTTGGGTTATAATGTATTTAATTTAAAAAATAATTTTGGAGGTTAAAAATTATGGCATTAGATAAAGTAAGAGTTGGAATTATTGGCTGCGGCGGTATCGCTAACGGGAAGCATATGCCTTCGCTCAAAAAAGTTGCGAATGTGGAAATGGTGGCGTTCTGCGATATTATCGTCGAAAGAGCGCAGGCTGCGGCGAGAGATTTCGGCATACCGAACGCGGCGGTTTACGAAGATTACAGGAAACTTCTTGAGGACAAGACAATCGACGTAGTTCATGTTCTGACCCCGAACCGCGATCACAGCGGTATCACCGTTGACGCGTTAGACGCTGGTAAGCATGTAATGTGTGAAAAACCCATGGCAATCAATTCCGCGGAAGCTAAGAAAATGCTCGACGCTTCCAAGCGCAACAATAAAAAATTAACTGTCGGCTATCAGGGCAGACAACGTTCCGATTCGTTATATCTGAAAAAGGAAGTCCTTGACGGCACGTTCGGCGATATTTACTATGCGAAAGCCACGGCTATCAGGCGCAGAGCAGTTCCGACATGGGGAGTTTTCCTCGACGAATACAAGCAAGGCGGCGGTCCGCTCATCGACATCGGCACGCATGCGCTTGACTTGACTTTGTGGATGATGGACAATTACAAGCCGAAGTATTGCGTCGGCACGACTTTCCACAAACTGAACAGCCAAAAGGAATCCGGCAACGCTTGGGGCGATTGGGATCCTGAAAAATTCACTGTGGAAGATTCTGCATTCGGTTTCGTAGTCATGGAAAACGGCGCGACGATCGTGTTGGAATCCTCGTGGGCATTAAATTACCGTAACCCCGTTGAATCCGTTACCACAATCTGCGGCACAAAAGCGGGCGCGGATATGATCGGCGGGCTGACAATCAACGGCATACGTAACGGTCGCCAGTATGTTTTGACTCCCGATCTAAACGCGGGCGGAGTGGCATTCTACGAAGGCTCAGGCAACGATTCGCCGGAAGTCAGGGAAGCGAAGCTCTGGATAAACGCCGTTGTCAACGATACGGAACCGTTCGTTAAAGCGTCCGAAGCGTTCTGCGTGACCCAAATCCTTGAAGGTATATATGAATCCGCGAAGTCGGGTACGATTTTCAATTTTTAATTAATAATTCATTGTAATAAATGAATAAATTAATTCTAATAAGAATAATAGCCATCATTATTGTGATTATTTCCATTGTATCTCTTTCGAGTTGTATACCTTCTTGGTTAAAAAGGCGAAGAATATATGAAGGTGAATATCCTGAACTCTATTCTATTGCTATTAATACTCTGCTCGGGGCAAGAGGATACGGTTATTCCGAGCAACCATTCGAACCAGTAATTGAAATTGTTGATGAGGATGATTACTGTCGGAAATTATTCATATATTTCGAAAATAGTAGCATAAGTACATACAGTCTAATAATCAGTCAAAAAA
>WREN01000209.1 GCA_009779295.1 Oscillospiraceae bacterium
GACGAGTGGATTATCTTCGCGTCGCAGCCTTTAGTTCCGGGGAAGCCCAGATTTATATACGCGCTTGCGCCCGGACCGTGGATCTCAAACGTGTGGATTCTCGCGGCGGTCTGATAGTTGCTGCGGAGCGTGCCGGTAATGCCGTTCTCGAATCTGATAACGGAACTCCAAGCATTGTCTACGGGGCTGTTGTGCCGCCCGATAACGCTCGCAACGCCTGCCGGCTCGGAACCCGCAAGGTATCTCACCATGTCCGTAGCGTGAACGATGTCGCATACGAACGCGCTGGCGTAATGCCATCCGGACGCGACGTCGCTGAACTTGACGAAACAGCCGTCAACCTGCGTGATTTCCGTGAGCTGTGCCATTATGTTTTTGACGTACTGCACCAATGGAACTTGCCGTCTGTTCATTGCGACGGCGGCGATTTTCCCCGCTTTTTCAGCCTGACGCGCGAGTGATTCGGTTTGATACGTGGTGATTCCCGCCGGCTTTTCAATCATTACGTTGTTGCCCGCCGCGAGACAGTCGGAAACGACTCGGTACATCAAATCGCACTGCACAAGGCAAAATATCCCGTCAACCTGAATCTTGCTTAGCATGTCCTGATGCCATTTGAAAACCTGCGGGATGTTGTACTTCTTCGCCGCCGCTTCCGCTTTAGATTCGACAAGGTCGCAAATTGCAACGATTTCGCAGTCTTCAATCTCGGAAAGACTCGGCAAATGTACGGTAGAAATGCCGCCCGCACCGATGACCGCGACTTTTACTTTATCATTTAACATTTTCTATTCCTCCTCAATATTTATATTGATATAGCATTTGTAATTCTACTGGAAATATTGTATCATAAATATTTCTTTTTGTCCAATGTTTTTTGAAAAAAACATTGTTTTAAATAAATTTTATTGACATATTACCGCAAAAATGCTATTATTAATAAAAGATAAAAATTTCAAGAAATTAAAGGAGTGTAAATAAAATGAAAAAAGCATTAATATTCAAAGGCGGATGGGACGGGCACGAACCCGACAAAGTTTCTGTAAGATTTGGCGGCTTGCTTGAAAAAAACGGTTACGAAGTGGTCATAAGCGACACGCTTGACTGTCTCGCGGATTTGAACGAACTTTGGCAGTATGATCTGTTCGTTTCGTGCTGGACGATGGGGCAGATCAAATGGGAATACGTTACCAATCTCTCCAAAGCGCTCGCGGCAGGCGCGGGTATGGCGGGCTGTCACGGCGGCATGTGCGATTCATTCAGGGAGAACACCGAGTGGCAGTTCATTACAGGCGGGCAATGGATAAGCCATCCGGGCGGCGGCAACGTGAAATATACGGTGAATGTATGCAAGGGTTCAAGCCCGATCGTCGAAGGCTTGGAAGATTTCGAGGTTACGAGCGAACATTATTACCTGCATGTTGACCCCGCGATCGAAGTGTTGGCAACGACGCGTTTCCCGGTGGTGACGTATTATAACATCTCCAACAAACCCATAGATATGCCGGTAGCATGGACGAAATACTGGGGCAACGGCAGGATTTTCTACACGTCGCTCGGTCACATTGACAGCGTGTTTGACTTATCGCCGACGGCGCAGGTGATGATGGAGCGCGGAATGGTTTGGGCCGGCGCGGGGAAACAGTACGCGATTGAGAATGGTTTGACGACAGCGAGGTTTGAGAATAACGCGAAGATGTATTAAATATACGGATTATTAAGAGGGACTGTGTAAAAATTCCCCTCTTTGGAGGGGTGGCAATGCGGAGCATTGACGGGGTGGTTATATCTAAAATCAACGGAGTGTTATTATGCGTAATCGCGAACATTATATTTCACTTCCATACAATCCAAATTTACGTGAACGAGCAAAAGAATTACGGAAAGCGGGAAATTTATGCGAAGTATTGCTATGGAAACAATTGCACAATAATAATTTTAAACGATATGATTTCGACAGACAAAAAATCATAGGAAACTATATTGTAGATTTTTACTGCGGACAATCCGGAAATTGTAATGTAGTTATTGAGATCGATGGAAGTTCGCATGATAATAAGATTGAGTATGACAAAAAAATTTACAAAATTAAAGGAGAATAACAAAAATGATAAACATAGGAATGGTAGGAGTCGGCGCGATAAGCGGTATCTATTTAGAAAATATTACAAAAACCTTCAAGGAAATCCAATTGCTCGCGGTGTGCGACCTGGTAAGAGAACGCGCGGAGAACGCTCAGAAAAATTACAACGTGCCGAAGATTTACGACACGATGCACGAGATGTTCGCCGACCCGGAAATCGACATTATCCTCAACTTGACGCGCCCGTATGAGCATTACGGCGTAACAAAAGCCGCGCTCGAAGCGAGCAAGCATGTCTATGCGGAGAAGCCGCTCGGCGCGTCGCTTGCGGAAGGGCGCGAACTCGTCGCGCTCGCCGAATCGAAAGGGCTTATGCTCGGCGGCGCGCCTGACACGTTCATGGGCGCGGGTATCCAGACGTGCCGGAAGCTCATAGACGGCGGAATCATCGGCGACCCTATCGGCGCGGCGATGTTCATGATCTGCCGCGGGCATGAATCGTGGCATCCCGACCCTGAATTCTACTACAAATTCGGCGGCGGCCCGATGTTCGACATGGGCCCGTACTACCTCACCGCGCTCGTCAACATGCTCGGAAGCGTTAAAAGTGTCACGGGCTCCGTGAAGAAATCATTCCCCACGCGCTTGATTACAAGCCAGCCGTTCGTCGGAACGGTCGTTGACGTAGACGTGCCGACGTACATCACCGGAATCATGCAAATGGACAACAATGTTACGGCGACGATCTTCACGACGTTCGACGTTGCGTACCCCGGACAGGCTCGGTTTGAAATATACGGCTCAGAGGGGACGATGTTCGTGCCAGACCCGAACTCCTTCGGCGGACCTGTGCAGGTGTTCAGGCGCGAGGACGGCGAACTCAAGAATATGCCGCTTCTGTTCGATTACAAAGATAACAGCCGCGCGCTGGGGCTTGCGGATATGGCGAAAGCGCTCGAAACCGGGCGTGCCGCGCGCGCGTCGTACAAGCAGACGCTGCACGTTCTCGAGGTGATGGAAGCGTTCACGGCGAGCAGCGTAGCGAAGAAAGTTGTGAAGATTCAATCGAAATACAAGAGGGAAGCGCCGATGAAAAACAATCCGATGCGCGGTATTTTGGATTAATCAATTCAATTATTGGAGTGATTATAAATGAATGTATTAAGAAAATTTGAAAATTATCTTGGATATTACAATTTATGCGAAGAAGGTAAAGATGCTTTACGCGAAGCCGCGAAAAAATATATGCAGACGAAAATTTATTATCCGAAGCTTTGAGAATAAAAAACAAAATTGCAAATTTATCGTTCGATTCCACAAACAACGATGAAATATATACCGCTGTCAATGAATTATTTAAAGATAAATCAGCGCAGTTCGGCGCGTTTGTATATACTCTCGCAATCGAGGATATGGAGAAACTATACAAAGAAAAAAATATCCCGCACGAAATTCTTATCGCAACAATAAACGAATTAGCACTTAGTATTAATCAAAAATATATCGAATCAAATGAATGGGGATTTGACAGTTACAGTTGGCTTATACATCATCTGCGCGGCAAAATGTTCAGGCTTGGCAGGTTGGTTTTTGAAATCGCTTATTTTACCGAGTGGCATTTGCAGCCAGACGAATCAAAACCAGATTTAAAATTGGGAAACCCGATTTTACACGTTCACATTCCGGGAGATGGAAAATTAGAAGAATCCGCTTGCCATGAATCTTTTGAAATAGCAAAAGAATTTTTTCCGAAAGTTTTGAATTTTGATTTTAAAGCATTTTGGTGTTGTACCTGGCTGTTTGACCCTGCGTTCGAAAAATTTCTACAGTCTGACAGCAATATTATAAAATTTCGGAAATTATTCACAATATTCAAATACTTTGAATATGATGACGGGTTTGGAAACGCTTTCGGTCATCTTTATATAACAAAAGAAAATATCAAAGATGCACCGACAGATACACGTTTGAGAAAAGGAATTGTCGAACATATTTTATCCGGCGGTATAATGCAATGCGGCGGAGGATTTCGGTTGATTTGAAATATAATAATATTTTTTAAAGGAGCATCATCATGACCACAAGAGAACGTTTCACCTGCATCTTAAACGGCACACTTCCGCCCGACCGTATGCCCATGGTCGAGTACGCGCCGTGGTGGCACCTCACCGCCCGGCGTTGGGAAACCGAAGGCCTCCCGCAGGGATTGAGTATCGAGGAGGGCTTGCAGTATTTCGGACTTGACGAATTGCACGTTATCGGATGTGTGCCGGCGGTACCTGCCGCGCCCGGTCACGGCTTGGGCGTTATAACCGACGAAACGGATTACGAGCGTTTGCGTGAGAATTTGTATGCGGAAGCGCACATCGACAATTTTATTGAAGCAGTTAAATATTACAAACCCCGCCACGACAGCGGCGAAATAATAATCCGCATATGGCTTGACGGGTTCTTCTGGTACCCGCGGAGACTGTTCGGAATCGAGCCGCATTTCTACGCGTTCTACGATTACCCCGAA
>WREN01000210.1 GCA_009779295.1 Oscillospiraceae bacterium
AAACTCATGAGTATCATGCGCTCTATTCAGTCAACCAAAAATCGCGTTGCTTCTTTCTTCGATAACGAACACGTCAAATACGCCAAATCTTACGAATAACTTTATCACCGGGTTAATAGATAATCATATCCAAATGAAATTATAAATTTTCCGTCATTGTCGATAATAGCTTCACTACCGTCTTTTACTATGCGGTAATTTCCATTTTCTATCGGCCAGATATAATCATATTCTATATCTATATGAATTATATTTCCTTCTTTGTCAATAAGCCCGCAATCTCCATTTTCCGTAGTGAAGACAGCCGTTCCGTTTTTAAATGGGTGTACATTAAAAAATTCTAACGGTATGACAATATTCCCGGAAGTATCGATGAAGCCGTAAGCGTAGTAGTTTTCATCCGAATGATATTTTCCGACAAGGGCGAATCCTTCGCGAAAAGGAGAAACGGTACTGTATCCTACACATTCGATTACCAATTCGCCTGTTTTGTCGATAAATCCAACCTGCCCGTCTTTTTCAACTCTTACAAGTCCGTCGCTGAACGGAGAATAAAAGCTGTATTCCAAAATCGGCTCGACAAGTATAATTACTTCCGGCTTGGTTTTGGATTCAACAATTTCAAGTACAGTAGTTTCTTCTGTAACTTCGATTTCAGTCGGTTCAATCGTTGATTCGCACGCAAATAATAAAAATACTGTTAATAATATTGCTAAAACTTTTACAACACCCACTCAACTACATCCTTTTTCTTCTCCACCTTATTCGCTTTTCCATCGTAGTACCCCAACGCTGCGCTACCGAAAATGTTGTGGTTCTGCGGGATTTTCAATTCGCTCAGAATTTTCCTCACGCTGTCTTTACCGCACAAGTCATTCAACTGATTGATCCAAACCGATCCGATTTCCAGTGCGTGTGCCGCGAGGAATATATTCTCCAGCGCGCACGCACAATCCTCCTTCGCGAACCTGTAATCGCTCTCGCTTGACACAAGAATCATCACGTTCGCGTTGTAAAAATTGTACGTCGGGCGGTTCAATTCAACGCCCATTGCTTTGATGAGTTCATCAAGAATTGCCTTGTTTTGCACAACCGTGAATTTCCAGTTCTGCGTATTCCGAGCAGAGGGTGCGTTGATCGCACACTCGACGATCACCTCAAGATCTGTCTTGCTGATTTGCTTGCCGTTGAAACTCCTGATACTACGCCGTGTTATGATGTTTTTAATAGCCTCGTTCATTTTAATAATTCCTCCAGTTCATTTATTTTAAATCTAACGCCTACAATGTAAGGCGGTTCGCCTTGTGTCCAATGCCCATATGTCGATGTGAAAATAGTTCCGTCTGCCAAAATATCCACAGTCGGGTACGCGCAATCCGGCTTGCCAAAGTTTTCCATGATCCTTACGCGGTATTGACCTTCGCGGTTATTGACAATATCATCATACGTTCCAACCCACGCGACCCAATCTCCCCACGTCGGGCTGCCAAGTGTCGTATCGCGGAAACTGATGAACAACCGACCGTCCGGCAGATACTGCGAGCAATGGCGGTCGCCTGTTAATGCACCGGGCATTTCAATAGGCTCCGACCATGTTTCACCGTTATCGTCGCTGTAAATGCGGAAACCATTGTGCTTTCTCGTATTCTCCCTCATTAAAACCGTCAATTGCTTACCGTCAGGCGATCTGATGATGGCTGGTTCGCAAATCTGCGCGGTAGGATGAGTCGCGATTACGCGCGGGTATTTCCATTTTAACCCACCGTCGTCCGATTCCGTTTGATAAAGTATAAAACGCTTATCTTCGTAAAAATCATCGTTGAACGACGTGTGTACTTTAACCCATTCGTCGCCTTCGCGTGTTGACGGTTTGATCCAGCCGCCGGTCGGTTCGCCCCAAGTTCCGTCGGGCAATTTATTCCGGTATTGTATTTTCGTGCGCATATCCGCGCCGGTACCCGTGCGGAAAACTTCCGACATCTGTGTATCGCAATTGCCCATAAAACGCCCATCGTCGTGAAACAAAGCGATGTATTTGCCGTCTCCGACACATTCGATATCGCCCATTACCGTAACGCCGCCGAAACTGCCGATAGACATAAGCGGAGTCCACGTTTCGCCGGAATCCTCCGAGTAAGCCATGCGTATCGGCTTCAAACCGGAGAACATTATCAACCGCTGTACGCCGTTTTTATCGTTCACTTTGTAAATCGTCGGCACTTCCAGCGATGTGCTCCAGTTGTCGGGAACGTTCAGCCGCTCACTCCAATTCAAACCGCCGTCCGTGCTGCGCTTCATGACGATCTGCCCGTTGCCGTGACTTTTCGGGTAAACGATGATCATTGTCTGCTTGTCGTCGAGCAGTGCGACCGTCGGATGACCCAAGTAAACGTCCGCTTCGCGGTCGATAATAACCTGTCTGTGCGTTTCTTTTGAAATATCAATTATTGGGATTGAATAACCTTTTTCCATTTTTTAAATTTCACTCCTTAATCAATTTCTAATGTATTTAAAACATTATATTCTCTAAGTTCGTTCAACATAGGTTTGAATAATTTGTCTATTAACTGCTCTTTATTAGCCCACATATAATCTGTGTGTTCATTTGATAATTTTACTTCATCGGTGTTCGCGTGACTGAGATACATAAGCCCGAATAATTGTGTGTGTTCGTCAAATACGGTGGTCATCGCGTAAATAAACTTTTCAATGCGAATATCTGTTAAACCCGTTTCCTCTTCTATTTCGCGCTGTAATGCGTCGTTTAAATCTTCGCCGAATTCCACTTTTCCGCCGGGACATTCCCATTCCGCACAGTCCGCGCGTTGAATCAATAAAACTTTTCTGTTATATAAAATCAAGGATTTAACGCCGACAATAAATTGTTTATTCATGTTCCGTCCTCTTCAGAATATCCTCCTGAATGCTCCGTGCGAGCCTTGTGTAATACGCGCTGAAACCCGATACGCGTACAACAAGATCGCTGTAATTCTCAGGATTATTCATCGCGTCAATCAAAACTTCGCGCTTGATGGAATTGATTTGCATTTCCTGCCCGCCCATCAAAAAGTACGAGCGAATCATCGCGGCGAGTTTAGAGCGCTTGTCAGGGTTGGTAAACATCTCTGGACTGTACTTCTGATTGACGACAGTGCCGCAGGAAACAAGGGAATAATCGGGCTTCGAAAGCGAGTTGATAACGGCGGTCGGACCGTTTTTATCTCTTCCGTGCATAGGCGACGCCGCATCGCTCAGCGGGTCGGCTTTACCTCTGCCGTCGGGCGTAGCCGCGACTTCAAGCCCCGCCGGAATATTTGAAGTATTGGAAGCTATCGCCGTATAGATCGCACCGCCGTCACGAGTACGATATTTTGAAAAGATTTTATCTTGAAACTCCACAAACCAAACCGCGTATTTGTCGACGAAATCGTCGTCGTTACCGTATTTAGGTGCGTTTAAAAGTTGTTGTTGTATATCTGTATTGTTTTCAAAGTTTGCTAACAAAATATCGCGCAACTCCGTCAACGTAAATAATTTCTCGTTGTAAACATACTTTTCAATCGCCGCGAGCGAATCGGAAACCGTTGCGATACCCATGCACCCCGCGCCGTGAACAGACGAATAAACCGCGCCGCCGTCGTTGATGTCAAGCCCGCGTTCGATACAGCAGTCGCAGTAGCACGACAAAAACGGCTGCATATACGATTCTGCCGAATAACGCTCGTTCTCGTTCTTAAAACGCATCATGTACTCCGACGCGCCGTATTCCATTTGTTTTTCCATTGCCTGCATGAATTTCTCCATGGAATCCAATTCATCAGGTAGTCCTGTTTCGGGACCTTTTTGAGTTTCCGTCATCATGCAAACTCCGTTATTGAGCGCAAGTTCAATATACTTCGGCGTATTATACCGACCGTCTGACCAAGGCGGCTGCTTGCCGGATATAAAATTCTCAATACATCCGACCATGCAGTAATTCCGGCTGTCTTCAAGAGAATAACCGTGGCGGTGCAGGGCGGGAATATTCACGTCGTCGTTCATCAAAGCCGGATAACCCAAACCCGTGCCGATAACTTTCAAACATTCGTCGATGAATTCGAGCGGAATATTCTTGTGCAAACGCGCCGATAAATTCGGGCCTGGGATGTTGCAATTTCCAACAGCGCGCAGGATTATGTACGTCAATTCGTTGACCGCGTCGCTTCCGTCCTCGGGTTTAACGCCGCCGATAGCGATGTTTACTACGTCGTCGCCGCCGAAATACCACGCCTCACGGATTTTGTACAGCGTACATTCCACGAGTTCGAGCGCGGTTTCGTAATCTAAAATCCCCTTATCAACGTCAGCTTTATAGAACGGATACAAAAATTGATCCATCCTTCCGATCGCCATCGCGTAACGCCCCTCGTAATAGAACGCCATATGCGAAAACCACATCAACTGCAACGTTTCCCTGAACGTTTTAGGAGCGTTGTGTTCGATGGCGTAGCAGACTTCCGCGGATTCAAATAAGCCCTTTGCATACGCCGCGTCACCGTAAGCGCGGATCATATTGCCGAACGCCTGCATTGAAATTTTCGCGGCGTTTAAAAAAA
>WREN01000211.1 GCA_009779295.1 Oscillospiraceae bacterium
AGGTAATGTTGAACGTTCGATTGACGAAAGTTCGCCGTCATCGATAGCGAATTTAAAACACTCCGCGCCTTCAAGATTCTTCTCATCGTCGCCCGGTCGGTACGAATTGGCGATACGCACGGTTTCCTTTCCGGCGCAATACCCGACTAAACGGTCATTGCTTATCCATTCAAGTTGACGCACAGACGACGCGGCGATGTTATCGGGCGCAAGCGCGCGCCAGATATTGACAGGAGGTTTCGGCATCGGCAAATCGACGCCGAACGGATTTTCCGCCATGACATCCTCTTCGTCTTTTAATTCCTGCGCGATCTTTATGTAATGCTCGTTGTTCGGATCGTAATACGAATCGTTCGTGTTTCCGCCGAGGTTACTCATCTTCGGTTCGAAAAGTTTCAAATCAATAGCCGTAATATCCGGACCGTCCTTGCCGTGGTTGGAACCGATAACGTATAGAATATCGTCTTTTGTTATGCTCACTTCGCTAACCCAGCTTCCGACGCGATCGGGTGTTCCGCACAACCCCGCCCATTGCGGTTTGCCGCCGCGGGTGATGTCCCAGCAGAACAGTGACGCCGGCAGTCCGAATTCCAAACCGTCGCGACCGTCGTTGCGTGAAGTAACAACATACCAAAGCGCGCCTTTGCTGTCGAAATCCATGCCGAAGATACCGTTGCGGTTTTCCCCGCGGCAATGGTGTTCGGCGTTTAGGTATTCGCCCATGTCTTCGAATATTCCGGTATTTGTATCGAGCGCGTAAATGCTGCGCGAGTACATGACAACCATGTACAACCGTCTGTCAGGACCGATACGCGCGATGGTGATGTCGGTATAGTCGCAGAAATACTCCTGCGAAATATGCTTGAAGCAGAAATTCAAATCGGTTACAACGTTGGTTTCGGTATCCACTTTGAAAACCCAGCCGGATTTTGACGCGCCGTACAGGTTGCCGTCAGAGCCAAACGATAAACGGAAAGCCCTACACTCCGATACCTGCCCGTAATCGTAAACGAGTTTATCGTCGAACGAATAACGGTAGAGGTGTCCGCGGAACATACCGAGGAAATACACGCTGTTATGTTTCGGATCGTAAATCGAGCCGTAAATCGATTCGCGCGGAACCGGAGTGCCGTGATTTTTAGCTTCGCCGGTCGCCGGATTGTACGTAAGGATTTGACTGCCGGGGTAGCCTTCCCAGATGTGATGATAAAACGCTTCGGGCAACCATGTCGGATGAGCGGGCGCTTTATCGGTTGTATGCGTCGTCATGACGACGGTATCGTCCTGCATGAAGCAGATCGATGTGTGGAATTTGCTCGCGCGGATGGTTCGGTCGCTCGGCAGGATAACGTCCGTGGCTCGGAAATGCTCGGTAACTGTGTTACTCGCGTAATCGTAAGAGCAGAGTCGAACGTATTCGCTCGTGCAGATTTCCGACGCTAACGCGAAATACAGTTTGCCGTCTTCGTTGATATTGCTGTCCCAGATGGCGTTATGGCTGTAGTCGAGCGGGTAACAGTATTGCCGCACGCCTGTCTGCGACATTAGTTTATAATCTTCCGGTCCGTTTAAAAAATATTTTTTCATAATTTCCCTTTCTGAATCCCCCCGTCAAACGCTTTGCGTTTGCCACCCCCCTTTAGCAAGGGGGGCAAGAGGATTGCTATTCTCGTTTCTTTCTTGTCCCCCGTGCTAAAGGGGGATGTCACAGCCCCAACGCAGTTGGGGTTTGACAGGGGGATTCTATCTCTATCACATGTCCGCCTTCGCCGCTAATCGCAACCATCAGCCATTTGCGTCCGTCGATATCTTTGTAAATTGGTTCGGCAAAATTTCCGTCAACCAACAAATTATTTGTTTCGGTTGGAATACGTATAATCAATCCGTCGGTTGCGCTGTCAACGTAATAGCGGTTACCGTCAGTGATAACAGACGATTTTCCGCGTCCGTGCCAGAAGTTACAGATTTTATCGGGCGCGCTGTGGATGACGTTGTAGCCTTTTTCGGCGATGTACCGCAGCGATTCGTCCAAAGCGGCGTGCGTCATCGCGACGTTATATCCGGACAAAGCGCTCAAATAATGCGGATGTGTGAACAGGTTCACCATGCGCCCGAAATATTTCGCGCTGTCGAGGCAGAAATGGATTTTTTTCGCGCCGTCAGTATATTTTTCGCCGATGCGCGGCTCATAATAGGCAATCGGAGCTTCGACAAAATCGATTTTTTTGTTGCCGTGCTGAGCGTCGTCATAGGGGAAAGACGGAAAAGCCGTTCCGAACGCGAATCCGTATTTGTTGAAAGCGTTGATGTCAACCGGATCGTATTCGCCGCAGCGTTCGAAATCGCCGCGGATTCCCATTCCGGAGAGGAAGCGCATACGTTCCGCGTATCCGTTGTGTGTCAGACAATGCCCAACTGTGCTGATACTTTGCACGCCGAATTTTTGCAAATATGCACGGTATTGGCGATTGAAATTCTCTTCAGTGAATGTGTATCCTCCGGAACCCGTCATGCAATAGTGCAGCGCCAATTCACAGCCGCGTTCGCGCAGGTCGTCGAATTGTTCCGGAGATAATTGGAAGCTCATGTTCTCGCCGAACGGCATTAGGTTTATGTGATACGGCAGTCCGCGCGAAACCATAAAGGCATACGCGTCCGCCGACATTGCCGGAACACAAGCGTCTTCGTCGCCCGCGTAATACAACGCAAAATCGGGAATCGTGCCATCATTTGCTAACGGCAAACGGTGGAGCATAGCGTAACCCAAATCGGCAAGGATGTTTTGCAGGATGTACAGGTAATAGTCGCCGTAAGCGATTTCGGTATTGTAACCGAGCGGCGTGACGCGCGCCAAAGGCAGCCGTCCGACCGGATAACCCGGCGCGTTTTCCGTGATTGGTTTGCCTTGTCCGCTGACCAAGAGGGTTTGCGGCAAATCGAAAGTGAAGTAGAACGTGTTTTTATAGCGCAACAATCCTGTGCCTAATGTTTCCGCGCCAGTTGATTTAACAATTCTAACCGGCGAAAAAATCGGCAACTCCGGATTCCCATCCGGTACATTCATGTGTTTTTCCTGCGCCGCCGAGTCCAATTTGAAGTAGCCGTTCAGCGAAAATTCGCCGTCCGGCTGCGGAATCGTGCTTTCGGTTTTAATTCCGAACAGGTTATCCGCGCCTTGGGTCGCGAAGCCGATTATAGTTAATTCATCAGGCAATTGTGAAAATAACGTATCGCTGCCGACTAACATAACGTCGCCTGTTTTAAAATCCGCCGTCTGCCCGGGTAGCCAAGCCTGATACGGTACGCCGATACGCGAAAGTATTTCCGGTATGTATGCCGCCCAATGGAATTCCCGGCGCGCGTTTTTTTCAGATTGTAATATTGGATCGTGTAAGTAGTATATTGACATTTTTGTATTATAGCCTCCTTATATTTAAAAACACCCGGCGCTGCAGACAGTGGGTCTTTTATTTTTTTCTAAAATTAGGAACTTCGAGCATTACTCCGCCCTGTTCGCACGAATTGGCGGCGAGTATAGCCGGAGCGGCGGTTTCAACGGCTTTGTAAACGTCCATCGCCGGCATTGTATCGTCAATAATGGCTCTGACGAAAGCGTCGATCGGATAAAAGTCGATGCCACCGTGTCCGCTCGTGCGGATATGTTCTTCCGCGTCTGGATCGGACGAACTCATGGGGACTTCCGACCATCCCTCGCCGTATTTAAAAATCTTTCCGGTGTCAAGATTACTGCGCGGGAGTTCAATTTCCGCGTGCGTGCCTTTGATTTGGTACCAATGCGCCCATCCAACCGGATTATAACCGTGCGGAGTGGCAAAACTTGCGCGGACGGAGAAGATAACGTCGTCTTCGTTGTACATGATAGCATGCTGCATATCTCGCGCCGGGAAGCCTTTAGTCGAATAGCTTAGCGGCTGCGTTCCGAAGCAGGCAACTTTGGCAATACGTCCGCCGGTTATTGAGAGAAGCGGGCTTAATGTATGCGGCAGATAGAAAATCGGATTGCGGAAGCAACGCCCGCGCCATGAAAGGTGCAGTTTGGGATCGCAAAATAGTGCAGGATCACTCGAACGAACGGTATGACCGTTATCAACATTGATAAAATTATCCCATACCGGCTCGTAATGCTGATAATGCCCCTCGGCGTAAATAATTTTCCCGAATTCACCGCGTTCAGCCATTGCGCGGAACTGCCGTATGAAATGCCAGTATCTCGTTTGCTCCGCCAATTGATATTTCGCTCCGGTTTTCTCAACTGTATCAACGAGCGCGTGGCATTGTTCGATCGTGAACGCCGCAGGCACTTCGGTCATGACATGTATGCCGCGGTTCATCGCGTCAACGGCAAAATCAACCTGCACGTCAGGGTCAAGGGCAATCATCAATGCGTCGAAAGCCGGACCTTTTAAGAGTTCCTCATACGAAAGAAACGCTTTGACTTCGGTTCCGCGCTCCTTGTTGAATCCGTCGGCGACGGCTTGCGCCCTACCGTCAGCTTTGTCGCAAACCGCTACGACTTCAACTTGCGGGTGTTTGGAATACTCCCACATCAGACCATGACCGCG
>WREN01000212.1 GCA_009779295.1 Oscillospiraceae bacterium
AAGCACGAACGGCGCGCTGAAATACGCCGACGTTGAAGTTAAAGAAGTTAATTTTGAAAATAAAAATAAATTCGGTTCATTCGATGAAATAGTTTCTGACCTCAACGTCTGCTCACAGAGGGGATTGGGTGACAAGTTTGATTCAACGGTTGGAGCGGGTACGGTCGTTAATTTGTACGGCGGAAAACATCAGCTCACCGCGCCGCAATATATGGCGGCGAAGATTCCCGTCTTGAACGGAGAGACAAAAACCGCTTCGGTGATGGCATTCGGATTCGATCCGTTTCTTTCGACGACGTCGCAGTATCACGGCGCGATATATGCCGTCGTCGATTCGCTCGCGAAAATCGTCGCGTCGGGCGCGTCGTACAAGGACTGCTATCTCTCTTTCCAGGAATATTTCGAGCGTAACAACAACGTTCCGTCGCGCTGGGGAAAACCGTTCGCGGCTCTGCTCGGCGCGTTCAAGGTGCAGATGGAACTCGGCGTCGGTTCGATCGGCGGCAAGGACAGCATGAGCGGTTCGTTTGAGAATCTCGACGTACCGCCGATGTTGTGTTCGTTCGCGGTAGCCGCAACGAAGGCCGACAAGATGATAACACCGGAATTTAAAAAAGCGGGAAGCAACGTATATTTGCTCGAGTGCAAAACGGATGAAAATAATTTGCCCGATTTCGATAACCTGCGGCAGTTGTTCGATAAAGTCCACAAACTGGCTTCCGCCGGAAAGTTAAAAGCTATTTACGCGGTCGGTTACGGAGGTGTTGCCGAGGCGGTCGTGAAGATGTGTTTCGGGAACAGGATTGGGTTTAAGTTTAGCTACGATAAAGATTTGTTTATAAGCAAGTACGGCTCGTTCGTCGTGGAAACGGATTGCGAATTGGACGGAATTTTGCTCGGTCACACAACCGAAGAATATAATTTTGATACACTCGAAGCGGAATGGAAAAAACCGCTCGAAAGCGTGTTCCCGACTATAATTGGCACGACGGAAAACGTAGAAAGAATTAGTTACGATAAACGAGATTACAAACCTTCCGGCTTAAATATAGCTAAACCGCGCGTGTTGATTCCGGTGTTCCCGGGTACGAACGGCGAATACGATTCGCAGCGCGCGTTCGATAAAGCCGGCGCGTTGACGGATGTTTTAGTGTTCAAAAACTTTAATGATTTAGCAAAAGCGATTGATAATTCACAAATTTTGATGTTATCCGGCGGCAGCGAATCGGAATTTATTACGACTGTTTTGAAAAATCCGATCGTTAATGAGGCGATACAACGTTTCGACGGCTTGATTCTCGGAATAGGCGTCGGATTCCAAGCTCTTGTAAAATCGGGATTGCTCCCGGGCGATTTGATTTTCAACACGATAGGGCGGCACCAGTCCATGATGGTCAATACGCGGATCGCGTCCGTTAAATCGCCGTGGTTCAGCAACGTTTCCGTCGGCGATATACACACGCTGCCTATTTCTACCGCAGAAGGGCGCTTCATCAGCAACAATTCTGTCGGAAAGGACCAAATAGCGGCGCAGTACGTTGACTTCGACGGCAATCCGACGATGGATATTCGATACAATCCAAGCGGTTCAATGCTCGCGGTTGAGGGGATTTTCAACTCTGACGGACGTATTTTCGGCAAGATGGCGCACAACGAGCGGATTTCGAATCACGTCGCCATTAATATTCCGGGCAATAAAGATCAGAAGATTTTCGAAGCAGGTGTAAAATATTTTAAATAACGGAGAATAAAAGATATGTCGTATTATCTGGGAATTGACATCGGCGGTACGAAATGCGCGGTGTGCTTTGGGGAGATTCATGATAACAAGATTAATATCGTTGAGAAACGAAGATTTGCCACGGTACCAAACCGTCCGTATGATGTGCTTGAACGGTTGAGTTCGGAAGCGATGGAGTTTGGGTGCAGTTTTGATGGCATAGGTATATCGTGCGGCGGTCCGCTGGACTCGCGGACAGGCACGATTCTGTCGCCGCCGAATCTGCCCGGTTGGGATAATATTCAAGTTGTTGATTATTTTAACAATAGATTCGGTGTGCAATCATATCTTCAGAACGACGCCAATGCCTGCGCCGTCGCCGAATGGAAGTACGGCGCAGGCGTCGGAACGAATAATATGGTGTTTCTGACGTTCGGGACAGGTTTCGGCGCGGGGTTGATTCTAAACGGAAAATTGTATACAGGCGCGAACGATATGGCCGGCGAGATCGGGCACGTGCGGCTGTCGCCGTTCGGGCCTGTCGGCTACGGGAAAGCCGGTTCGGTTGAGGGATATTGCAGCGGTGGCGGTATTAAACGGCTCGCGATGACGCTCGTTGAGGAGGAAGTACAACGAGGCAGGAAGCCGTTACTGGCGGAGTTTGACGACATTGACGCGAAATTGATTGCCGAGCTTGCTATAGAGAAAAATAATCCGTTGTGCAACGAGGTGTATCGTATCAGCGGCGAGAAACTCGGTTACGCGCTGGCGATTCTTTGCGATGTTCTCGACCCTGAGCTGATCGTCATCGGCAGCATTTACGCGCGGAATGAACGGTTGTTATATGAACCGATGATAAACGTTTTGAAGAAAGAGGCGCTTGTGCCATGCAGGATCGTACCGGCTTTACTTGGTGATGCGATCGGCGACTATGCTGCATTGGCGATAGCGAATGGTGATTGTGTATGAGTTTATTTGAAAGATTTCCAATGTTGGATTGCATAAGGGATGACATTAACGACGCGTTTGAAATGCTTGCTGCGACATACGAGAACGGGGGAAAAGTCTTTTGCTGCGGAAACGGCGGAAGTTGCGCCGACGCTGACCATATCGTCGGCGAGTTGATGAAAAGTTTTAAATTGAAACGCGAAATTGATGATAAATTTAAGCGGAGTTTGTTGGATTTCGGAACGGACGGAGAATTACTTGCGCAAACGCTCGAAGGTGCGTTACCTGCGATTTCGCTGAACTCACACAACGCTTTGTCGTCCGCGTTTGCGAATGATAAAGACCCGAATATGGTTTATGCTCAGATTTTGTATGGATTGGCGGTTCCGGGAGATACTTTGATCGCGCTGTCGACTTCGGGCAATTCCCTCAATTGCTATTATGCGGCGGTGACGGCGAAAGCTATAGGTGTGAATGTTATTGCGTTCACGGGAGCGAACGACAGCAGGTTGTCGGGAATTGCAGACGTTACGATAAAAGTTCCCGAAACCGAGACGTACAAGGTTCAGGAACTCCATTTGCCTGTGTATCACTGGCTGTGCGCGATGCTGGAGGAGAGATTTTTTACCAAATCTTTGACAGCATTGTAAAATATACCCAAATCGACCGAATACGAAATATACCTCACGCCGTTGCTGCGCCATTTGGCGGCGTTCGCGGGCGTATCCACGAACGTGCCGACCGTTATTCCCTTCTCCGCGCACTTACGCACGATTTCGGTCATCTTATCCTCGACCGCCGGATGGTCGATCTGCCCGGTCAATCCCAGCGACTGCGATAAATCGTACGGGCCTATGAAGATTACGTCGATTCCTTTGACGTTCAAGATTTCGTCGATGTTTGCGATTCCCTCTTTGCCTTCGATTTGGAGGATTATCACGGATTTGTTAGCATCAGTAAAATACTGGAACCTATCTTTCGCCGAATAATCCGCCGCGCGGACGAAGCGGCATACGCCGCGTTGCCCGTCAGGATGGAATTTCACCCTATTGATTGCCGCTTCTGCTTCGGATTTTGTCGTTATCTGCGGGATTTGTATGCCGCCCGCGCCGATGTCCAATGCTTCGCACATCACGGATTCGCAGCCCTCTTTGACCCGCACGATCGGAAATATCTCCGCAATTTGCGCGGCGCGTATGAGATTTTGCGCAGTTTGTACCGTATTCGGACCGTGTTCCAAGTCGATTATTACATAATCCAACCCAGCAAACCCCATCACTTCGATGAAAGCAGGATCACTTGTCTTTGAGAATATCCCGATTGCCTGAGTTTTTAATTTTTCTTTGAAAACTTCGGCCATTTTTGTTATGTTCATGTAAATAATATCCTTTCTGAAAAAAATTATTTTTTATGCAACTAAATATGTATTTGAAGTATCATCTATAGTGAAAGCATTAATGTTTTAAAATAAAACTTAGAGGGGAAGTGATTTTTTGACGGTTTCATCAAGCCTGAATCTTATGTTTGACGAAATATATGATTCTACGTAAAAAGATGTATACATCTATGTATTATCTAAAGTTCGGAATCCCAGCGATACCGACGATATTGTTCAAACGGCGTACATAAAATTTTATAAAAGATTGCAAAACGGCGGCGAAATCAAGGAACCTATAAAATATCTTATAACAACAGCGAAACATGAAATATTTAAAAATTACAAGATTCTTGATAGATTATCTAAGAATATACCTGTGTTTTCAAAAACCGACGACGAGAATTTTGAAGCCGTCGAATTGGAACTGTTAGACGATGACGCAAGCGAAATCAATGGTTTAATTTTAGATGAAGTTTGGAAGTTTTTGAAGAACGGCGATACCG
>WREN01000213.1 GCA_009779295.1 Oscillospiraceae bacterium
GTTGCAGTTTGACTGGTACATATTCAATAACTATATGCTTGGTTCAAGCGACGCTAGGATGTCAAGCAGGGACAGCGAAGGTATAGTGCAAATAGATATGGATATGAACCGTCTTACAACTTTTTGTGAAAAACTGTATGACTTTTGCTATAATAACCCCGGCGTAAAATATTATCCAAAAAATGAACCGTTGTTCGCGCCTTTGTTTTTAGGACGCAATATGGTGTTTTCGGCAAATTATTTATCTCGTGCGATCGAATACAGGGCAATGGAAGACGATTACGGAATATTACCGATGCCTAAACTCGATGATTTGCAAAGCGAGTACAGGAGTATGATGACTGTTCATATAGTATCTTTGAGTATACCCAAACCCTGTAAAATACCGGAAACCGTATGCGCCGTGATGGAAGCGTTAGCGTCTGACGGCTATCGCAACGTAACGGAATTGTATTATGAAGTAGCGTTGAAAACGAAATATTCACGTGACGAATATTCCGGACAGGTTATGGATTTGATATGCTCGACGCAGTATAATGATTTCTTGAGCGCGTATTTGGCGCATGTAAATAATGCGGCGTTTATCGTTTACGAGGTGGTTGGCGTCGGGAAAAGCACTGATATAATGTCATATTACGCGAAGAATGAAAACGTTTATAAAAATTCTCTTGAAAAACTTATTAATAATTTATCAAATGGGGTGGTATAAAAATGAATATTAAAAGATTTTTAGCGGCGGTGCTGTTGTTAGTGTTTATTTTACAAATTTTTATGGCGTGCGGCGAAGAGAAAAACAATCCAAATATTTCCGGGGGGGGGATTTCTGGAAATGAAGAGACCGAAGAGGTCTCAGACCCTAACGCTCGAATCAACAAAAAAGATAACCTTCCGGCAGACTTAGATTTCGGCGGTAAAGAGATCAGGATATTGTTAAGGACAGAATTTTCAACGGACTTTCCGGAAAAAAGTACCGGCGACGTTGTTAATGACGCTGTTTTTGAAAAGAATATCCGCGTACAGGAAAGATTAAACTGTAAGTTTAAATACGGATGGCTGACGCGCGGCGGTGATTGGAGCGGTTCGCTTGAAGACTTAAAAAATGTGTTCCTTTCGGGCGATGATTTATATGACCTAGTCAGCATGACTTTGAATATCTGTACGTTCGGATCGCTGATGACTGTTTTCTTCATGGATTTACAGCATATGCCTTATATCGATTTAGATCAGCCGTGGTGGAATAAAACTTCAACGATGGAATTATCGCACGACGGAAAAATAATCAATTATTTGATCGGCGACGCATCAGTTACATCAATCGGAGTTACTACTTGTATATTTTATAATAAGAATATGTACAATGACTATTACGGCGACCCGGACGCTCTTTACAAAGTTGCGCTTGACGGTATCTGGACGCTCGATTATCTCGGCGAAAAATGCAAAGACATGTATGTCGATTTGAACGGGGACGGCGTTGCCGACGGCGAAGATCAATACGGCATGACTTTCGAATGGTGGACGTTCTACAATATTATCTGCGGTTCAACCGACGCGAGAATGTCAAGCAGGGACAGCGACGGTTATATTCAAATTGATATGGATTTGAACCGTCTGCTAACTTTTACCGAAAAGATGTATGACCTTTGCTATAATAATATAGGCGTCGATTATTACGGTACCGGAGGTCCTACATTAGCGCCGCTGTTTTTGAACCGTCAAATGGCGTTTTATCCGAATAGTTTATCCGGTGCGAGTTCATTCAGGGCAATGGAGGACGATTACGGTATACTTCCGCAGGCGAAACTCGACGAAAACCAGAAAGAATACCGGAGCCTTATAATGACCCATGTCGTACCGTTGTCTATACCTAAAACATGTAAAATTCCGGAAACCGTATGCGCGGTGATGGAAGCGTTAGCCGCGGAAGGGTATCGTACCGTAACGGAGATTTATTACGAAGTCGCGTTAAAGACGAAATATTCGCGCGACGAATATTCCGGGCAGGTTATCGATTTGATACATTCAACATCATATAATGATTTCATGAATGCGTATATAGCTCATACGGCCAATGCGGCGTTTATTGTATTTAATGTTGTAAATACGAAAAGCACCGATTTGATGTCATTTTATACTAAAAGCGAAGATCAATATAAAAATTTATTAGACAAACTTATAGAAAGTTTGACAACTGGAGTTGTATAAAAATGGGAATAAAAACCAAAAGCGTATTTTACGGCAAAAGCTATATCGAGCAGGTAAATAAAAATATAGAAAAATATGAATGGGCGAAAGAATTAAGGGACGACGCCGTTAAAAAAGCAGAATATTGGATCAATCTAAGCGACGACGAAATATGGAATTTGATGTTCGGTCATACTTTGATACGTTCGTATACGGTATGGTCGGAAGGGTATTGTCCCGCATGCTGGAAAAAAGTCCCGATGGTTACATGGGAAATCGACGCGGTAAAATATCCTTGGAAAGTTCAATGCCCGCACTGCAAGGAATTATTCCCAAAAAACGATTTTCACAAATTTTATCTTTCGGGGCTTGATGAATACGGTATATTCAGGTATGAACTCGCCGATGATACGCTGCTTACAAACGACGACACGCCGGGCACGTTCGACGGCAGTTACCGTTTCGGCGTAGACGACGGGGAGGGTTGTGTTCCGGGTCATTGTACGCAGAAACGCTGGTACTTCATCGCAACATATCTCGCGAGAGGACAATGGAAGCAGTTAGTCGTTGACGGCGCCGCGAATTTAGCCAGGGCTTATCTCATGACGGGAGAACAGATATACGCGCACAAAGCCGGAATAATTTTCGACCGTGTCGCGGATTTACTGCCTCCGTTCGATTATCACAGGCAGGGTTACGTATACGAAATGCGCGGGGATTCAGGGTATGTTACGACGTGGCACGACAGCAACTTTGAAATCCGCAAATTGACGATAGCGTATGACGCGGTATATGAAGGAATGCGCGGCGACGCCGGACTTGTTGAGTTCCTCAATAAAAAATCAAAAGAATGCAAAATGCCTAACAAAAAGGATTCATTCGCGGATATTCAATACAATATCGACACGCGCATTTTCCACGACGTAATTAAGAATTTTAACAAAGTGCATCTCAACTATCCCGGCGAAGAGATATTGATGATAATTATCAAATTGGTAATGGGACTTGACGGCGCGGAAGAAATCGCCGACGGCGTATTCAAAAAGGGTACAGCCGAAAACGGCGTTACCGGTGAGCGGGGGATCGGAGCGTATGCCGGATTCACGGCTGATTTGATTTTCCTTATGATTGAAATAATGTCGGTCGGCGACAAATCATATCTGCAAAAAGCGGTGGATATGGGCATAGAAAAAACATTCAGGTTCTTTACCGATATTTGGTTCGCGGATAATTATTATCCTCAGGTAGGCGACACCGCGTGTTTCGCGAGCAATATGTTATTTTTCTCAGGCTGTAATTTTATAAACCGCATATTCGGAGAACCTTGCCCGGGATTTAATCTTTACACCCTTTTGTGGCGGTTCTACAAACTTACAGGAAACGAATATTATTTGAAGATAATCAAGAAAAAAGCGCAAATGGAAAAAGCCGTTTGCGACGTCGGGATGTTCGACGCGGAAGAGTTTTATGAAGCAATTAAAGACAACGATGATTATATCGTCCTCTGTGATAAAAGCGTGTTGCTCGACCAATGGCATTTAGCCGCGTTGAGGAGCGGTACCGGCGAGAACGAACGCGCCGTGTGGGTTCATTATGAAGCAAAAACCAAACCGCACGCTCATTCGGACGTTATGAATATCGGAATATTCGCGCACGGCTTGGATTTATTGCCCGAAAACGGCTATCCGCCGGTACATTACGGCGGCGGCTGGTTCAGCACCAAAGCTCTTTGGTACCGCCCGCATACATACATGCACAATCTTGTGACTGTGGATCGTAAAGGACCGGATTATAGCGGCAAAGCCGAATCAAAAGTTGAACGCTGGTATGACGGCGACGATTACAAAGCGGTCAGCGTGAGCGCGAACGGGCATCACGGAACGAAATTATTCGAGCGGACATTGTGTATGGTCGATATAGATGAAAAGAATTCCGTGATATTTGATGTTTTCCGCATTCAGGGCGGGAATGAACATATTAAAACGACCCATTCCGGTTACGGCGAAATGGAATTGTGCGGAATAGATGGTAGCGATACTTTGACATTTACGGAAGATGTACTATTGAAGAATATAACCGGCGGCAATGTTGAAAACGGTTGGCAAGCGGATTGGAAAATCGATGACAAACTTAAACTGTTAAAATCACCAAAAGATGTGCATTTGAAATGTTACGACTTGACGGAGAATTGTGAAGCGTACCGTTCCGATATGTGGATTGAAGGAAAAGACGGTGAAATGTGGCTTCCGTTGATATTGACGCGGCGTACCAGCAATGAAGAATTGTATTCGGAATTCGTAACAGTTTATATACCGTATGAAAACGATTGCCCGGTATCCGACGTAAGCA
>WREN01000214.1 GCA_009779295.1 Oscillospiraceae bacterium
CCCAATCAGTTCCAACGCGCCGTATAAACAAGCATCCGGGTCGGTAAACTTTCGGCACGCGCCGCAATTCCTGCATTTTTCGGCGTTGTAGCTGAGTTCGAAATCCCTATCCCAACTCTCCGGGTTGTGGCACCACACGCAGCCCAATGGGCAGCCCTTGAAGAACACGGTCGTGCGGATGCCCGGTCCGTCGTGGATTGAGAAGCGCTGGATGTTGAAAATTCTACCTGTTAACATAATTTATCCTCCTTGATGTCGCGGAATCCGGCGTTACTTGGTAGTGTATATTATTATAAACGATATCTTTTTATATTTCAAGATGTTTTTCTAATAATTGATAAAAATGAAAAAAATTCCGTCAAACTATTGTATTTTTCATCATTTTGTGGTATAGTTATGGAGATAAATGATTTATAAGGAGGTTAAATTATTATGAGGAGTTATAACACAATATCTACTTTTTATGTAGGTAAAGCGCAATTCCCGCAGGGCGCTGAAGTGTGCGGTTCACTCGGACAGGCATTTAATGAAATTATCGAACTCAGGCGCAGCGGAGTTAATCAACCCATTACGGTAAGGCTTGCCGAAGGCGAATACTTTTACGGCGATGCGATAGAAATTGACAACAGGCTGTCAGCGGTTACGGTCGAACCTTTCGGAACTGCCAAGGTTGTGATAAGCGGCGGAAAGAAATTGAGCGGTTTTGAAAAAACCGTTTTTAACGGCGTTGATTGTTTCGCTCTGTTTATTCCCGAAGTTAAAGACGGTACATGGAGGTTTACGGATCTTTATGTAGATGACTTGAGGGCCGGTTTAACGCGATTCCCAGAAACCGGAACGTTTACACTGCTTGATTGCGAAAATAAAGAACACGCGTTATTTGCTTCATCCAAATGGATAACCGTTAATCCCGACGACGTCGCCTGTATCAGTAATAAAAGTTTTGAAAACGCAATCGTCAGCTATTGCCATTTCTGGATCGACGAACATTCACCCATCGAAAGTTTCGACAGAGCAACAGGCAAGCTGGATATGAAATGCAATTCGCGTTTCACTATGCTTGATAACAAAGAATACTATCTTGAAAACGTGCCGGAAACGTTCGGTAAGCCGAACGACTGGTATCTCGACGTTGACAGCGGTATGTTATACTATAAACCTCGCTGCGAATCCCAAACGCCGGAGAATATAATAGTTCACGCTCCGTGTGCAAGCAAACTTATCAATATAAAAGGTACTGCCGATAAACCCGTTAGGAACATTAATTTTAGAAATTTAAACTTCGCGTATACCAGAGGGGATTACACGATTATGAGAGATACGAGCGGAAAGGGCGATCTTGTCGAATTTGCTTCGGATTCACAAGGTGTGTCAAACGGCTTCGCCGCGATAAATCTCGAATATGCCGAGTATTGCAGCTTCGATAACTGCAAGCTGTTGAATTACGGACTGCACGGAATAAATATCGACAAAGGATGCAATAATATCCGCGTAGTGAACAACACATTCTTCGACGGCGGAGGCGGTGGCGTCAAAATTAACGGCGCAAATTCTAATGGACCGGATGTAACACACACGAATACTGTGTTCAACAACCTAATCAAAACCTGCGGGCGGCGTTATATGGCGGCTTGCGGCGTGCTAATGATGAACTCGCACTCAAATGTGATCTCGCATAACGAAATCTGCGACCTTTTCTATACCGGAATTTCCGGCGGATGGGTCTGGGGATATTCCGACAGCGTTTCCAGAAATAACCTTATTAAGAAAAACCATATCTACAATCTCGGGCAGGGTGTGCTTTCGGATATGGGCGGCGTATACCTGCTCGGCGCGCAGAGCGGCACGGTAGTTAGCGGCAACCTGATCCACGATATAAAAAGCAAGCGTTACGGCGGATGGGCGCTTTACACGGATGAAGGCAGTGGTTTCATAACGCTCGAAAACAATGTCTGCTATAATACGTCCGACAATTCATACCATCAGCATTACGGCAGGATGAACGTAGTCCGCAACAATGTTTTCGCTTTCTCAGATTTGGAACTCGTCCGTGTATCGCGTTTTGAACAGCATCTTTCGATAATATTTGAGAATAATATTATGTACTCCGGCGGTTCAAATATCTATGGGCTTTCAATGCGTCATTTCAATAATTCTACCGTTGGTTCGGGGAATAATGTATTCTGGAGTAAAGACTGTACTCCAATATTCCATGGCGAAGTTAAAACGCTCGAAGAAGTTCAGAAATACGGAATGGATAACGGCAGCATAGTCGCCAATCCGCTGTTTGTTGATCCGGATAATTACGATTTCACGCTCAAACCGGATTCACCCGCGTTTGTGTTAGGATTCGTCCCGATTGATATGAGCGACGTCGGGAGAATAAAAGTTTAAAATAAATTTTATAAAAATTCGTAGAATTAAAAATCTACGAATTTTTTATATTGATTTTTTCAAATATAAATTGTATAATATAACTAATATGAAAAGTGAGGTTTAATAACTATGAAACTTATAATTAACGAAGACAACAGCCATTTTTATTATCAAATAGCGGGCAAATCTATTAAAGGCGTCGACGCTTTTATTGATCAATATGAAAATACCGGCGTTACAGAGCTTTTCCTCAACGTGAACAGTATGCGCGCTTCGTATGACAGCAAGGCTTTTGAGCCGATTTGGAAGGGTTACGATCCAACCAAAGGTTTGGATCAACCGTATTTTGACGGAGTTCCGGAAAACGAAAGGTTGAGCTGGAATAACTGGCCTTACAACGCTCTGGAATTAAACGGCGACGGTAAAAATGTATACTGTGATTGGATCGCTCGATGCCGCGAAAAGAAAATCTCCCCTTGGATTTCCATGCGCATGAACGACGTACATTGCGTAGATAACGAACCTCATCCGATCAACTCTGACTTTTGGCGCGAGCATCCGGAGTTCAGACGGGTAAATTACAAACCTTCTTTGGGCTGGGTTGAAAAAGCGTTTGATTACGGACATAAGGAAGTCCGCGAATATCATTTAAACCTTATTCGCGAGTTTGCGGAATTGTTCGATATGGACGGGCTTGAATTGGATTGGATGCGTTTCGGGTATTGTTTCAAACCGGGTTTCGAGCAGGAAGGTGCGAAACTTTTGAATCAATTCACGCGCGATGTGCGAAAAATATTGGATGACGCCGAACAGAAACGCGGACACAAAATCGGATTGGCGGCGCGCGTTCCGTCGCGTCCGGCAACCGCTTTGAATCTCGGCTACGACGCGGTAACATGGGCAATTGAGGGATTGATCGATTTGCTCGTAGTTACTCCGTTCTGGGCGACTGCGGAAACGGATATGCCCATCGAAATCTGGAAGCAGCTTTTACGCGGAACAAAAACGAAACTCGCGGCGGGAATAGAAGTATTACTTCAGGCGTATTCCGGAGCGAAACATCTGTTTAACGGTATCGAAACATTGCGCGGAACGGCTTGGTCGTATATAAACCGCGGCGTTGACGCTGTGTATCTGTTCAACTATATGCACACCGGCGGCGAAGCGGACGGTTTAGCTGAATCGATTGATTTCAATACCGAATTTACGTCACGCGCAGGATATGACAGAGTTTTAAACGAAACAGGCGATATAGAAGCTATGCGCGGCAAATGCAGGCGGCACGTTGTAACTTACGCTGATACCTGGGCGCCGGGCGAACCTGTCGCGAAACTGCTTCCGGGTTGGTGTGATTCCGGAATCTGGAACGCGTTCCGTGTTCATATCGGCGAAGCTCCGAACGACGCTTCTGTAGTAATAAGCGTGGATGAATCTCCTGCCGTTTACGTGAACGGAATTAAATGTGAAAAATCGGATTTTGTTGTTGAAACAATTCCCGTTCCGCCTGAAAAACACCATTCGTATAAAATACCGGTTGGAGTTCTGCATGATGGTTATAATATCGTCGAAACATTCGGCGGTAAAGGTTCGCTCATATGGGTTGAAATTTTTGTTACGGAGGAATTAAATTGAAAAAATTATTACCATTTATAATTATTTTATTAATTATTGTTTCGTGCGGAAGCGGAACTGTTGATAACAACAGCGGTAAGCAACAGGAAACAAATGAAACTGTTTCTACAGAACTTGATTATTACAAAAACGTTCCGAATGATTTGAATTACGACGGGTATAATTTCATCATCTTTACTTATGACGTGGCAAACTGGGACACATATGTCGACAAGGATGAAATTAACGGCGAAATACTAAACGACGCCGCGTATATGCGTAACGCAGAAGTGGTCGATATGCTTAATATTGAGATATCGTCATTAAAACGTCCCGACAGCGGTATGATTAACGACGTGCTGAAAAATAACGCCGCCGGCGATGCGCCTTACGACTTGATACTTTTTTGGTCCGGAACGAACGTGACTTCTCTCATTACTGAAAATCAAATCTACGACTGGAATAA
>WREN01000215.1 GCA_009779295.1 Oscillospiraceae bacterium
CACGCGGCGGGCGTAAACGTCGGCGGCCAGATCGCCAGCGTTATAGCGGGCGGATTAGTTTTGAATCTGATCGCGAAATAACGGAGGGTGTGAATTATGATTATTGATGCTTTAAAAACAATGGTTTTCGGTATGCTCGGCATATTCTTCGTGATGGGCGTAATCGCAATTTATATTCAGGTATTGAAATTTATAAGCAAAAAGCAAAAAGTCGAAGCGGACGACAATGACGATTCAGATGATGATTAAAAACGCCGGGGTTAATTCCCCGGTTTTTTTGATAAAAAATTTTATTTATCTATTGACAAAATTAAATATTTATTGTAAAATAATGTTGAACAAAATAAACGCGAACGACCGCAGAAAAGTTGCACCTTTTCCACGGTCTGCATAAGGTGAGAACCCACCCCTACAACGGAACCAATCCGCATTTCGCGCAGTATTATTATACATTATTTTGCTGAAATAGTCAAGTAGAATATGTATTTTTAAAAATGTGTTTTTACGGAATTTTTATGCCTGTATGTGGTTTTTCACCATATGCAGGCGTTTTTGGGTTTAATACGTTGAAAAAATATATTAAAGTTAAAAGTTAAAAAAGGAGAAAAGTAATAATGAACAACATCAAGAACCAAACCATGAAATTCATCAGATCTTTTGTCACCGTAGGAATAATTTTTATTCTATCATTCTCATTATGTTTGCTTGTTTATAATTTGGTTGCGGATGGACATTCATATACAATAGCTATTCAATTGACTATGGCAGTTGTAGCTATTATTTCCTTGATAGGCACTTTCATAATCAGTGTAAGATTCGCGGACGC
Source organism: Oscillospiraceae bacterium (assembly GCA_009779295.1). Classification (GTDB taxonomy): domain Bacteria; phylum Bacillota; class Clostridia; order Oscillospirales; family CAG-272; genus WREN01. Next base: position 827 of record WREN01000215.1, read on the forward strand.
AAGTAAACTTAAAAACCCTGCTGCTAATCCTCCGAGAGATGTAGCTTTTTATTTCAAACGCATGGCATTTATTATCGTCATTACGATTCTTATCAGCGCCGCAGCCTCTGTAATCGGAACATTCGCAAATTCATTTTTCGGCGGGGTATTAAACGACAACATCGATAGCATGTTTACGCGTGGGTTGATATTGAAACTGCCGGTATTTATTATATACCTGATGTTTCTTTATAAATTTTTCAAACGTGAAGGATATACAGACAGCAAATCAAGGATGTTCAATCTTAATTTGATAATATTTTCCATTATAATCGCGCTTACATTAATGTTACCGTACGCTATACGGGATATCATGTTTTACGCAGATACGTTCGATGCGTTTCTCATCAACATACAGACCGTATTCAGTTCTAACATAGGAATGTATACGATGGAGTACGGCAGCTATATAGCCAATGAACATTTCAATATATTATTAATCATTATCAGCATGCTTGTTACGTTTTCACTTCAAGTCGGCGTTGCGTATATTGCATACATCAGGGGCAAACAAAATTTACAAAATGAACAGATACAAAAATTAGACGAATTTGAAATAAATGAAAACGTTTTTTGATGCGTGAATATTACATTGGGATTATGGAATCGATAATACATTTATAGAAATTCAAAACACCATGAGTAAATTAAATAATTAATAAAAACACCTATCAAAAACGATCGATAGGTGTTTTTTAACATTATGTAAATTTTTATACAGTTTTTTTATTATTGCGTGCAGTATTCGTAAATCTTATCGTAACTGGCTTGCGCTATTTCCGCGTTCTTTTCGTAATACGAAGCTAAATCCAAACTTTTTTTATTCGTTACGGTAGCCGTTATTATCTGTTCCATTCTCTTGCTGGCGTCCTCAACGCCGAATGTATAACCGAAATCGTAAACGGTGCTGTTGATAATTATCTCTACACTCTTTTGCGATTCCTCGTCGCGCAGGCATTTATTGTACAGCACCACATCGATATACGCCGGACGCAGATATCTGTAACTGCCTTCCATAATCGCTTGGATAATAATGCTTGTATTCTCCGGGTCTTTGACATTTTTCGGCACACCTAACAGTCCTACGCCGGACATATTATAAAAGTTTTCCTGATTTTCGTAAAGTTTCGGCACGGGAACTATCCCGAAGTCGAATTCAATCGCGCGGAACTGCGTCCACTCAACGAACGCTATCAATGCAATCAACGCTTGATTGTTGCTGAACATTTTCATTGCGTCGGCATAACCCGGTAAGAATGAATCGGGACCGTGAAGCAGCGAGAGCATTTTATCCGCGAGCGTGGCTAACCGTTCGCCGAATATTGAAAGTACCTGTCTGCCGTCCGCGTCGGGTTCCGTGATTTTCATACCGCTTGCGTGTATAAAAGAATACTCACATTCATTATTCACATAACCGCATATATCGTTTTTATCCATTTTGCCGTCGCCGTTAAGGTCCTGCCATGTTCCTTTTATGAATTCCATCAACCTGTCTATCGTCCAAGTACCGTTTAAAACATATTTATACGGACTTTCAAGCCCTAAATCGATAGTCATGTCTTTGTTGAAAAGCATTAACAATCCGCCAGCCCAGTCTATGGTTAAATCTCCGGCGGCGTAACACAGTTTATTGCCGATCAGAAACGATCTCTGAATGTCTTGATTCCAGCACGGTTTAGAAAAATCAATATATTCCAAATCAAACCAGTTGTATAATAAATCTTCGGTCAATAACGTCGAAACGCCTAACCTCGGATGCACAACCGCCAAATCGATCAAATCGTCTCCGCTTAACACAATCTTGCTGATGTCTTTAGATGGATCGTTATTTCCGGAACGTTTTTTGATGATAATATCGTATCTTTCCTCGATTTCCAGATTCCGTGTGTAAACGGAATCGTTGATCGTTTCGCCGTCCTGTACTTCTGAAACAAGATGCAGTACGTTTTCGATGTACGTGGGATAGAGTATCGTAAATTCCCTGCCATCGAGCCTTACGTTCGGCAGAACGCTATACGGTCCTTCCGTTTCGGGAACGGTAGTATCGCCGGACTTTTGCGTATCCGGTTTGTTTTCAGATGTAACACCGCAGGAAACAATAAATAATAATACTAATATAAATAAAACAAATCTTTTTTTCATTTAATTTCCTCATTTCTCAAATCGATAAGTAAATACATCCGCGTCCTTCAATTCAAAACATAAATGAACCGGTTTGCCGAGTAAATCGCTTCTTGAAGCTAACGGATAAATATCGTCGAGCGAATCGCCGTAGAAGATTTCCGTACCTTCCGGAACGCCGCAGGAACAATCAGATTCAGCCGGTATCAGCCACGCTTTGATATACCCCGGCGCGGAAGTGGAGAAGTTCAAATGCAGATCGCCGCCTTCGTAAATGAACGGTTTCGTCATGCCGCAGCCCGGTTCCCATCCCGCCGAGAGGGAAACGAATCCGTGCCGGCGGATAACGACGCGGGTCAATCGGTTGGTATCGGTATAATTATGTTCGCCGCAAACGAGAGCGAAATTGCCGTCCGCCGTTTCTATAATCCCTGCGCCGACCATCATATTACGGTCAGTCCAGTTGCCGTCGTCCAACCCCGGGCGCAGCCATGATTCTTTAAACTGCCGCGTCCAATTTACGCCGTCGTGGCTTGTCATGAATACCGTGTCGGAAACGCCCGTTTTATCGTGAGTTTTTATACGCCCGCGTTCAGGATTGAAACGGTTCGGGAACGACAAAAGCAGATGTTCCGCGCCTGGGCATGGTACTGTAGCGTTAGTGTAGAAATGTTCGGTGATAGGGTGACCGTAATCGTTTGAGACAGCGTCGCTCCAATGAATGAAATCGTCCGAAACGCAGCTCTGGATCGCGCGGAAACCGCCCCACGCGCGCCTGTCCGTAACGCCCTCCTGATGCATATAACGCGAATAAAGTCTGTATTTGCCCAATACATGGTCGTAAAACGCCACGTTCTGCGAGTCAAACGCGCCGTCGGTGAAAATACTTTCATCTTTCATCGGTTTCCAATGGATGCCGTCCTCGGAACAAAATACAAACAATCCGTCCGGCTGAACGCCGCCGAGCGCTTTAAACCGTTCGTTCGGCGGGCAGTTCGGGTTAGTGTCGTAAAACGGCGTGAAGTTATGGCAAACCGTACCGTAGTAAACGATATTATTGTCCGTCGTACCTTCCCACTCGAATCCGGTATTGACCCTTTCAAAATTGATGCCGTCCGGCGAATAGCATACGCAGCAAACCTGCACGTCACATTCGTCTCTTGTATAGGTGCGCGAAACGCCCATCCCTCTGTAGTAAAGCAAATATCCGCCTTTGCCGTCCGGTATAACGCTCGGATAGCCGAACAGCCATTCCCACGGTTTATCGGCAACTACGCATATTTCCTTCAACACAGGATGATGTAAACGAAGCGCCGCGCCGCCGCATGATTTTTCAAGCACGTCTCCGTCCGCGAAAAGTTCTGTTCTGCCAAGAATTTTTTTATAATCCATTTTTAAATTGACCTCCGTTTTATTTTTTCTAATTATAACATATTATTCACAAA
>WREN01000216.1 GCA_009779295.1 Oscillospiraceae bacterium
AGCGATCTAAACAAACTTGAACAAAAATTAAATTTAGAGGAGAAGAAAATTATGAGTATTGATTTTAACGCGGACTTTGTAAACGACGAATACGTTATCGGACATTGGGAGATTATTAACAAGGAAGAATCAAAAGCACCGTTCGACGAAATCTTTTTCCTGCCGAACGGCGAGAAATATTGGATGTTTTCTTGGACTAAAGGTTATCTGAAGATAAGTTCTGAAGACGGCAATATGCTTTGCCCGTATACACTTAAAGCAACATATGGTGAAAACCCGTTGATGTCCGTTCAATACGGCGAGAGTACGTGGATTCTAAAACAAACAGATAATAAACCTTACACGAAATACGAAATCGGTCGGCATGACAACATTGACCTGCCGTTCGTGGACGATACGAACGTTATCGGCAAATGGGTGAGCGTTGATTTTGTGAAAAAAGTCGAGAACTTTGATCCCGCAAAACAATCATGGCCGTCGTTATTCTTTAAGTCCATTGAGTTTTATCCGAATGGAGAAGCCGGACAAATAGTGGGAGAAGCAATTAGTCCGTGGAAAATTCGTTGGACGAAAGGTACAACATTAGTAGAAAGCGGCGACGGTACCAAAGCGCCCGCATATGAAATTTACAATATTGACGGCACGGATTATCTGTTCATTGAATGGAAAAGCGGCGATTATGTTTGGGGCAAACGGAAAGCAAGGTATTATGTGTTTAAAAGGGCGGATTGATTCCGCCATTTTTCCGTTATTTAATTTCCACAACCGGATGCAGTTCGATATAACCGCGCCAGCCAAACGGAGCAAGCTGCATTTTCGGCGCGATCGTGTAATCGTACCTGTAGCCGTAGACTTCGGGGTTGAATTTCTCGATACATTTCCACAAATCGCCGATAGCTACATCGTAATTCTCATCGTCGAACGGTTCACCCTGAAAAACAAGCATTTTACAAGGCTCAAGGTCAATGACATCGAAACCTTCCGGTATTTCACCTGCGTAGTCAACGGGAACTTCGACCGCCGACGCGTAAACGCCCGTCCCCTCAGGGCGCATGTTGTCCGGAAGCCAAACGCCGACCGATTCGTAAAGCGCTTCTTTGATTTCGTTGAGAATGTCCGCCGGAGCGGGATAATACATCGGCGGCTTGCCGCAACCGACCTCCTCGCAATACTCAAAATAATGCGTGGCGGATTTACTCCTTTTCAAAATGAGCTTGCGCGCGGGGCGCTCGATGATTTGCGTGAATATTACCGCTGTGTTTTCAATCATGTTTGTTTCCTCCGATTTAAATTTCTGACGGTCGAGATAACGGTACGGAATCAGCCAGCCGTTTGCGTTTGGGTTCGGATAGTCCGCGTACTTCTTCGGGGTTATGCCGAACGCATTCGCGAATGCCCGCGTGAAACCTTCGTGGCTGTTGAAAACGTAGTCGAACGCGACATCAATCACTTTCGCTTTGCCGTTCCGCAATGTTCGCGCGGAATCGATCAACCGTTCGCGTCGGATATACTCGAACGGAGACAGACCTGTTTCCTCTTTGAACAGTCGCGCCGCGTGGAATTGCGAATACCCCGCCGCTTTAGCGACGTCGCTCGCGGTGATGGGTTCTTGCAGATGCGATTTGATGTACGCTTTGATCCGTTCCGCTGTTTCGCTCACCGTTTCTCACCTCAGTTTAGATTATATTATACGCGAAATCAAATTGGATTTCTTGACTTCAACTGCTATGTTTGTCTGTCAGACGCTGTTTGAGCGCGATAAATTCGGAGTTTTCGCGGATCGGGTCGAAACATTTATCATCCAAACGTTCGAGAATCAATCCACATTCTGTGCCTATCCAATTCTTGCCTATATGCGCCTTCGAGTAATTTAATTTATTTGCGAATAGCGAGGTATATTCTGCATCATTCAGTTCATCGAAAGCAACAGCGTGTTTCTCAGCTTTGAGAAGATATTCCATATCTATACGAAGTTTTGCTAAATTTAAATACTCCCAAGCGAGCCGACAATTATAAAACCCAAAATTTCCGTCATAGAATATCGTTTCATATAGTTTTATCGACGTTTCTGTACACAAGATTTTTTCGTCAACCGTTAAATCCTTTTGTATTGTTAATTGCCCCAAATCCATGCAAGCACAGTCAATATATTGTAAAATATTGCCTTGTAATGTTTTAATTTTTTCTTCGCCTTCGTAAATACTGGCAAGAAGTTCACGGGAAGTAATGTCGGGCATCTTTTTTGCGAGTTCGATTGCTTTGTCGCGTTGATTATTTTTCGGATAGTTATAGCATAACAACTGTATCGCGCCGTGACGCGTACTGTCTTCTGTGCAATCCTCCAAAATCCGCTCGCACAAAGTTATTATTTCTTTGATTTGTTCTTCATTATCACCTTTATGCGCATAATCGCCGAACAATGCGCTCGATAAATTTAACATAAACTTATAATTTTTTGGGTATTCCACGAGTGCTTCACGCATGATTTCTATACAGTTTTGAGTATCGCCGAGATTGTTGAATTTTCGGTATTGTGCTTCATACTCCTTGACTTTTTCATCGTTGATCTGCTCGTTCAACGAGAACAACTCATCCGCGCTCACGCCGAAAAAGTTTGCCAGCGGCACAACGAGCGTGATGTCCGGCAGCGCGGTTCCGTTTTCCCACTTGCTTACCGCCTGATACGATATGCCGAGATAATCAGCGAGTTTTTCCTGCGTGACGTCGCGCTCCTTGCGCAGTTTTTTTATTACTTCTCCGATTTTCATGTTTATCAACCTTTCGTTTTTATTTATATGATACCGCATAAAAAATATATTTGCAATAACATATTACGCGACAACCATGCAACCGCAGGTTGAGTTGATGGATTCGACAATAAACAAAAGAACGGATTTAATCCGTCCTTTACATATTTTACATATAATTAAATATCATATTGACCTCTTCCGAATCTTCATTGATAATCGAAATAAAACAATCAACTATATCTCTGTCGAATTGCGTGCCGCGCCCCACTTTTAATTGTTCAAGCGCGCCTTCCATATTAAATTTCCGGCGGTACTGACGGTCAGAGGTCATAGCGTCGTATGAATCCGCAACACATATGATTTTCGCGTTGTATGGGATCTCGTCCCCTTTCAGTCCGTCAGGGTACCCCAGTCCGTCAAGACGTTCATGATGGCTTCGGACGATACTCTTGATTTTCACAAACGCTGAAATAGCCGACAATATAGTCGCTCCCTTGACGGTATGATTTTTTACTTTCTGATATTCTCCGTCGCTCAATCCTGTTTTCTTCAACAATATATCGTCGTTTATTCCGATTTTACCTATATCGTGGAACAATCCCCCTATACGCAGGTCTTCAATATCCTGCCCTTTTATCCCAAGCTTTTCGCCGATTAAACACGCATACATCGAAACCCTGTCGGAGTGCCCTCTTGTATATACGTCTTTGGTATCGACGGCAAGCCGCAGCGCTTCAATGGTTTCAACATAACTTGCTTTAAGCGCGGCATACGCAAGAGTCAGTTCGTCAGCCTGTTTATTCATCAGAGAATGGAGATGCGCGTTTTGTATTGCAACCGCCGCTTGATTGACAAAAATTTTAAGAAGATTCGTATTGTCTTCGTCTTCTACTTTCCCGGCAATATATATAACGCCCAACACAGGATCGTTTATCCCTATAAGCGGCAAAACGATACCGTCTTCTATCGTCACTGCTGTATGGCTTATTTTTGATTGACCTATCGCTTCCAGAATCGAATGAGCAAGATTATGGAAGTGTGTTCCCATCAAAACGGCAAATTCACCGACGCCTTTGTACATGCTTTGTTCTTCCCAGTTGATTCCGTCGATAAGTATAAGCGCGTTATTACTTTGAGTCAGGTTCAGCGCCTGCGATAAAATCGCGTCAAGAATGTCCGTAAGAGGGTTAAGCTGATAGATTTTGGGCAGTATCGTCAGAATATTGTCCAGCCCGTCGCGGTATTTTTTTATTTTTCTCATCTGGTTTATCGATTTTACGCCGGACTCGATCAATAATAAGAGCTGATCCAAGCGCGGGCTTTTTTCGCAGTACGCCTGAATATCAAACGCTCGGATAGTCTCCAAAGGCGGAGCCAAATCCTTATGGCCGGTCAAGAGGATTACATATAAGTCCTGATCGAATTCGCGCAGTTTTGATACAAAGTCGTCGCCCTTTATCGGCGACATAAAATAGTCAAGTATCAAAATATCATATTTATCTTTTTTGAGGGTTTCCAATCCTTCAATAGGACTTGACAAACCGAAGATTTCGTAGCCGTTACGTTCAAGAAAGCCTGAAACCGAATCGAGAAGTCCTTCGTCGTCGTCGACCATCATCAACTTGTAACCGCTGAGTAATGCGGCCTTCTTTTTTTGTAGTCTCATTTCTTTTCACCTC
>WREN01000217.1 GCA_009779295.1 Oscillospiraceae bacterium
ATGTTCGCGGAATTGGTTACTCCTTATTTGAAACGAATAATCGACGCTTACCGTGAGATGGGTTACTACAGCATCAAGCACAGCGACGGAAATATAATGCCGATCCTCGACCAAATCATCGGCTGCGCGCCTGACGCGCTGCATTCCATTGACCCGCAGGGTGGAATGGATTTGAAACTTGTCAAACAACTTTACGGCGACAAAGTCTGCATGATCGGCAACGTCAATTGTGGTCTATTGCAAACCGGTACGATCAAAGAAGTGGAAACGGACGTACTGCGTTCGCTGCGCGACGGTATGCCCGGCTACGGGTACATATTTTCAACATCCAACTGCGTATACCTCGGTCTCCCGTTTGAACGGTATGAACTGATGCACAAACTTTGGAGGAAACACGGTATATATAAGTAGGATTACATATCAGCGAAATTAACTTTTATACTTGCTCCGGCCGGAATTGTCACAATTATAGACTTTCCGGCTAATTCAATTTCTAACGCCGGAACATTGTCAGGACAGGTTATCGTTGTTGTAATATCGGCATCAGTGGGATTGAACATTTCCACAAAAGGCGTGGGATCGTTCCATATACCGCAATCCGCAACGGTAAATTTAATATCGGGATTATCGCTGAGAAAGATATTGCCGATCCAGACTTTACCGCCGCCGTCAATCTTCTCCTGAAGGATTGCGGTATCACGCACATCGCCAAAGTTACCCACGCCGATATAGCGGTAGAAAGGGTGCGCCGCGCTGTAAACGGCCGCGCTTCCGTTATCAATTATCCCTTTGACTTTTATAGGCAGGTCTATCATCATTTTAGTCGGTGCGAAATCAATAACGACTTCGTTTTTATCCGCAGTCAACTCAAGGAACATCTGCTGACCGTTCTTTGTCCCCACTAATGCTTGAGCGTTGATACCTGAATCGCCAAGTCCGAAATACCTTTGAATATCAGAAAATAAATCCCTGTAATAATTTTCATCCGCTCCGTATGGTTCGCCCGTTGTGAGTACCGCGAACTTGTAGGTAAGTGTTTGACCCGCAGATACTTTCATCATGTCGATTCCAAGCCCTATAGTTATTACAGAATACCCTTCTTCACCATTTACGACACTGTAAGTTAAAAGGTCGCCGTCGTTTCCAGTGATTACTGCGTTATTGTGATCCATCGGGAAACCGACGATAAATCCTCCGGGAGCGAGCTTTCCGTTTAAAGTAGGATTTTTAAATTCGTCATATTTCATCAAACCTAATTGGTTGTCCGTGACTAAAATCGATTTGTTGCGGCCCTCTAACACTCCTGTTGCAACCATTCTTATAAGTTCTATCGGCACATCGGATGTAAGCGTAACATCTTTTTTAAATGTAATCGTCCCCTCGTGCCATACAACACCGCCTTCGTAATCCTTTGAACCTTCATAATAACGCTGATAATCCCATTTGGTAAACATATTGGCGCGGTTCTGCATATAATAGGCGTACTCTCTGCGTTCATATAAATCGTTTTCTTCGATTGTTTTAGGAACCGGTATATGCGGAGGAGAGTCACGCGAAATATCGGTTTTGCCGTTAAGATGTGAGCTGTCAAATCCCTCAACAACCGGACCGGTTACCGATTCGCAGACTTTTACGTCCTTTCCCGCCAGCCGTACTTGCATTTCGGCTATACAGTACCCGTCCGAAGGATATAATCCTTCTGCTGTATGTATATACGTAGGTGCGACAATGCTGTACTGACTCAATGCCGCCAGCCTGTTGGAAGTGTCGAACCCGGTCAACTCGTCGTCAGGCGTGCCCTGATAATCCTGCGCCATCGACATATACTGCCAGAAATGCCAAACCAAACCGATACCGTTAAGCAAATTATAATTATCGGCGCAGCGGAAAATAGAAGTCTTGTAGCAAAACATATTTATTGGGTAAGATACTGCGGTATTGCCGTCAATATCAATCACCTCTAAAGTCAGCCAATGGTCACGGTCGTGCGTCATATTGAACTCTTTTGTAAATTTTTTCGTTTCCTCTACGGTCTGCGGTACGAAACGCCGAATAATCCCTATATCCGCGTCATGTATCCTCACTTCCGAGATACCGATCTCCGAAGTGACGGTAAATCTCATCGGAAGCTGTTGAACGCCTCTGATACTTAAGGGAAGATCCGCCTGCCTCCACCAGCCGTCTTTCCAAAGTTGGATTTTCGGTGCGTTTACTCCTTGAGCGATATAGGCGTACGCTTCAAAATCGCCGCCGATTTTTGAATAGGGGTTATTCAGCCACGCGCGCAAACCGTTTGAGTTGGTAGTACCGAGCGAACGAGCGGTCGTAACACAGGTTTCAGCCGCCGTAACGACGTCGGTCGCCGAATAGACACGGGTATAGGATATCGCTTCGACGCGGAACATATTGCGGTTAGCGGTAAGATAGGATGAAAAATTATCCTCAACCTGTTCCGCTTTGCCTTTTTTGACATCGTAAACATAGGGCGCAACATGGTAGTAGTACCACAGCCATTCAGGATTCATTCCGCGCTCTTCCAAAGTAGACTGATTCAAAAGTATATTGGAAGGGAAATTGTTATACCACCAGTAATGCCCGACGTTGTACATGATACCCTCGCTTGCGTTCCATTGTATTATATCAGGGTCTTTATTGAATACATGGTCGGGGTAGGCTTCGTAAGCGGAAAGATACGCCCGCGGGAAAGTTTCTGTGGGAAATTTTATCCTATCGCTGAAAACCGCCCAATCATTCCCGCTTTCGTCGGTAAACTCTATTCCCGGGCAGCAGTAAAACTTTCCGGTTGTGTTGGCGGCGCAATCGGCTTTCAGGTTTTCCAGATCCTCTTCGGTCATATATTTAAGGTCGTCGGTGAAAACAATGAACGCAAGTCCCGCCGCTTGTGCCGCTTCCGCGTATTCGGCGACCGTGCTTGTACCGGAACTGTATGTTGTCTTAACCCCGACTATACCGCTTATTCCGGGCGCTGGGGCCAGCCAATCTATACCGGGTTTGCGCGGCTGACGGTTCTGACCTATGTCGCCGCCCGCGATCCATTTATCGGGATATATTATTTCCGGCTCGGAACTGGCGTAGGGAATATTGAATGTCCCGACGTCCGGATAATCTTTATAATTTTCCGTCATCCATTCGATTGCGTTCATAATAAGTCTTGTATTGCCGCTGCCTGCGGATGAAGATGGGTTTCCGGTTTCTTCGCAGATATTGTACCACGCGCTCTTGCCGTAATTGAAAACAGAGTTGCGCGCCTGTATGGAAACCGCCAACATTTTACCGTTCCCGTATTCGCGCGAGGCGGCGACGGGAGCTTCACCCGTACCGTATGTACCATTCATGCTGAGGTCTAAATCCAAACCTGTTCCGGCTGTCGATAACCCGTAACTTTTAGAAGTAGGTCCGCCACGCGCAAGGATAGTCCATTCGTCAGAATAGCTTGCCGCGATACATCCCGGAGTACTGCTATCAAAAAACTTCGGGAAAGTAAGACTGTTTACGCCGTTTGTAAGACGATTATCTACAGCAATATTATCAGTCGTAAAAAATATTTGAAGATCCCATAAAGGAGAGATTTTTGTAGAAAATTGAGTACCCTCATCAAATATGCCTTCCTTCATGAGTTCTATGCCAAGCCCGTCGTAGACCATATTTGCGAACAGCCAGTCGTCGGTTTGATAGCGGGTAGGTTGAAGCAATAGAATTACATTACCGCCATTGTTGAGATATTTTTTAAGTGCCGCGTTGGCGTATTTCGCTTGATTCGCGTGCGTTATCGGATCGAGCCCGATTTCATAGGGGTTATCCAAAAATACGACGTCGAACTCTTTAAGCTGGTTATACGCTTCCTCCTGACTTGACGCCAACCAAAATTTGTTTGCAAAAGTCAAACCATACCGGTAACCGGCAAACTTTAAGACGCGGGTGCCAAATGCTGAGGTGTATTGAAATTCGCTGTTTTTCGCGTCAGCCATATATTCAAGAAAGCCTATTGCCGGTCCATCATCGTTTCCCCACGTCATATTAGCCGGGATATATGCTTCCCAACCCGGTTTTGTTGTTTCCATATTATCTGTAGGTTCTGCATTATTAATGCTTTCATCTTTTGATGTTTGTTTTTGCTCGATGCCAGTTTTACTCGTGCAGGAAAATAATGGATTCAAGAGCATTATAGTTAATAAAAATAATGCCTTTTTTTTCATAATTTGAAATACCTCCTAACATAACTTTATTTTTTTGTCTATTTTATTATGGTAGCTCCATATACTAAAATTTTTAATTTTTAATATAATAGAGTTGTCGCAGAACTCGAAAATATGATATAGTAGTGCAGGGTGATAAAAATGAACTGTTATGAAAAAATAGAAAAGCTAAGTGAAAAAGAGTTCAAGTTGATAACAG
>WREN01000218.1 GCA_009779295.1 Oscillospiraceae bacterium
GAGAAACTTACGAAACACAACATTAAATAAACATAAGGGCGGATGGTTATCCGCCCTTTAGAATCGAAAAAACGGAATCCCCCTTGCTAATGTCAATGTGTTCGCATTGGATACAGCGAAGCCGAGGGGGATTCTTACAGGAGGAGAATTAAATTGAACAATTTAACTAAATATAAATATATCATACTTCAAAGCTTTCTTATTTTCGGCTTCGTCAGCATTATAATGATGTTGTATGAATTTTTCAGCGGTCATGTCATATTTGTGGCTTCACTCGGCGGAAGCGCGTTCAATTTGTTTATTTTCCCACATGCGAAAGGTTCTCACAGCAGGTTTGTGATAGGCGGGTATATTTGCGGTTCGGTTGCTGGCGCGGCGTTCAAATTTTTATATAACTTTGTTTCCGGTTTGGAATTCGCCGGAACTGATTATGTTTTGGTTTTGATATGCGCGGCGGCGGCGGCTGTCGCGACGTTTCTTATGGTCACGTTCAAAATGCTGCACGCGCCCGCTGTTGCTATGGCGATGGGTTTGGTGAAAGATCCTGACTGTATACGAACCGCGGCGGCAGCGATAATCGGCGTTACGATTTTATGCTTGTGCAGGCATTATCTGGCAAAATATCTGCGGGATTTGACATAGGAGGAATTATTAAAATCGCATTACAGTTCTGTGAATAATTGATAAAATATGTAAATAAAACAAACATTGAACACGGCGGATTGAGGACGTTTGGGTAGACATCCAAAGCCTAAATGAAGAATCTCCGGACGAAGCCAAAACAGCCAAGTTACTTGAGTGGATCAAACGGGGAATCGAAGAAATCCGAAAAATATATAGGAGGTAAAAAATTTATGTGGGGACCGCACTTTTTTCATCATTTCGGCAGGGACGAACGGCTAAAAGACATCAAACCTAAGAAAAATATTATCGCAATATTCAAGGATGTGCTATACCTGCTCCGTCCGATGCTGAAATACGCAAAATCGTACATAGCTGTACACATCATACTCATTGCTATGATCGCAACCCCGCTCGGCACTCTGCTGAACGTTTACTACCAAAAAACCGTCATTGATTCGCTGGTAATCGGCAAAAGTTTCGCCGAGATAGCATTGATTATCGTCTTCTTCGAGGTTTCAACTCTTGCCGTTTCGCTGATACATAATACTTTCAACACCCTTTACAGCGAACGGAAAAACACCGAAATCAACGCGAGCATAAACAAAGAAATCTACGACAAAGCCATCAACACGGACTACAAATACTTCGACAACCCCGAGTTTTTCGACAACTACACATGGACGATTCAGCAATACGCATCGCGTTCGCAATTGGCTTATCAATTTATCTTCTCCACGATTTCCTCGCTCGTAACGTTGTCCGCGCTCATTGCGGTAATCGCGTCGAACGACTTCGTCATCTTGATAATTTCGGTTTGCGCGCTGACAGTTACAACGTTCTTCAGCACGCGGATGAATAAAACGTTCATGAAAAAGCAGGAGGAACAGATGAATCTTTTCCGCAGGCAGGGTACGATTCAATCGGTAATGTATTGGAAAGGCTGGGCGGACGGACTCAAATGCACGCTGGTTTATAAATTCCTGATGGAGATTTACCGCGCCACGGTTGCCAAAATGATTACGGTCATAAAAAATACCAATTGAAAATTTTCAGTTTCCAAATCGGAAGTACGGGCGCGTATCGGGCGGCGAATTTGTTGATTTTCATGTATCTCGTCTGGCAGATAACGCAAGGTAATCTTACGCTCGGCAGTTTCGCGGGAATGGTCATCGCGGCGAACGCTTTACAAGGGCAGCTCGGAATGATATTCAATTTCTACACGCAGGCGCAGGAGATGAGCATATACGCAGACAAAATAAAAGCGTTCTTCGAACTTGAATCCGTTATCGAGCCGGAGATTTCCGGCAAAGAATACGCAACCGTTCCGGAGGGTTCGTTCGGAATCGAACTCAAAGATATGTCTTTCGCGTATGATAATTCCAATTTCAACTTAAAAAACATCAATTTCAGCGTTAAGCCGGGCGAAAAGATCGCTATTGTCGGCGAGAACGGTGCGGGGAAAACAACATTGACTAAATTGTTGCTGCGTTTGTACGACCCAACGGACGGCGAAATACTTATCAACGGCGTTTCGCTTAAGGAATATTACGCGAGGAAACTGCGTTTGAATATCGGCGTTGCGTTTCAGGATTCGCCGATATATTCGTCGCTGACGATGGCGCAGAACATGACGATCTATAACGATTCGACAGAGGCAAATCTTCTGGACGTTGCGAAACTGCTCGGGCTTGACCGCGTGATGGAAAAATCTAACGCCGATCTGCACAGCGAAGTAACGCGGGAGTTTGACAAGAACGGATTGATCCTCTCAGGCGGCGAACGTCAGAGGCTGTCGCTGTCGAGGTTGTTCACAGGCGAATTCGGGTTGCTGATTCTGGATGAGCCGACTTCCAGCCTTGATCCGCTCGCGGAGTATGAGATGAATAAAATCATCTTCAACCGCGCGAACAAGACTACGACGGTTTTCATCTCGCACCGGCTTTCGAACATACGCGATGCCGATTGCATATATCTCATCGACGGCGGCGTTATCGCCGAAAAGGGCACGCATTCGGAATTGATGAACATGCACGGCAAGTATTACGAGATGTTCACGAAGCAGGCTGAGAATTACACGAAAGAATAGGTGATTTATTGATAAACATATTTTATCTCATCAAACCATACTGGAAATACGGCAAGTTGTATCTTTTCGGTAAAATTGCAGTAACTATAATCTGCGCGCCGTTACTGGCGTTAATTGAAGTGACATTGACTCAGGCTGTCATTGACGCGATCACTACCGGAAAAACGCTCAAAGAAACTCTGTTAATTGCCGCTATATATCAATCCGTTTGGCTTGGTGTGACTTTGATTCGCTGGGTATTTTTGATTTTATATGACCGCTGGAAAGCCGTTGATATACAAAATAAAATCAACCGCGGAATCTATGAACAGGCCATTCTGACCGATTACAAATATTTTGACGACCCGCAATTCTACAACGATTACACTTTTACAGTCAGCGAATACGCGGCGAAATCAACTGCCGCACTGGATTTATTGTTGCAGGTGTGCGGAATAGTATCCGTCGTTATCGCTATGACAACATATCTCGCGTTGCTCGGACCATGGGTTATTCTGTTCGCGGTTTTAGGTTCGGCGGTATATATGTTCGCGCAATCCATAATCGGCAAACTCGGTATTGCACGGACTAAAGAATCTGTACCGCACGACCGGAAGCTGTCCTACATTCACCGCGTATCATATTTGAAACAGTACGCTGCCGATTTGAAAACGTCGCTTTTAAACAAAACGATATTAAAAGAATTCGACAAAAGCGGCGGCGAAAAAGTCGGCGTTTTCAAAAAATACGCGGTACCGAATACGTGGGCGAACATACTTTTTTTCGCGGCATATTTTCTTTTTGATTTGGTTATCCTGCTGTATCTTATCGTCAGCGCATTCACGAAAGAATTAAGCGTCGGCGCGATTACGGGGTTGTTTACAGCGGCAAAAAGGCTTCATGGTCAGCTAACGCAATTTGTCGAATTGTTTGGAAAAGCCTTGGAATTAAGTTTATACGCGGAAAAAGTCCGTGAATTTTTCAATCTAAAATCGAAGATAGAAACGCAGGTAACCGGAGCTGAACCATCTAACGGTTCGTTCGCACTTGAATTGAAAAATGTTTCTTTTACATATCCCAAATCTGACTTTTCATTGCGGAACATAAATATTTCGGTAGCGTCTAATGAAAAAATCGCTATTATCGGTGAGAACGGCGCGGGTAAAACGACATTATCGAAACTTTTATTACGGCTTTACGATGTTGACAGCGGCGATATTTTATACAACGGCAAATCAATCCGCGAGTACGATATACACAAACTGCGGCTAAAAATCGGCGTAGCTTTTCAGGAACCGCAGATTTATGGGCTGACGGTGCGTAAAAACATGGAAGTTTACAACACGGCGGAGGATTCCGCTTTACGGGAAGTGCTTGAAAAAGTAGGATTGAACATAGAACTTGATGATGAAGTTACGCGCGAGTTTGACGAAAACGGCGTGATGTTGTCCGGCGGACAATCGCAGAAGCTCGCTCTCGCAAGATTGTTGTACGGCGAATTCGGATTATTATTGTTAGATGAACCCTCATCCGCACTTGATCCACTCGCGGAATACAAAATGACTAAGCTGATTTTCGAACAATCGAAAACTACGACTATTATGGTCGCGCACCGTTTAAGCACAATACGCGACGCCGACTGCATATATCTCATCGACAGCGGCGGGATTGCCGAAAAGGGCACGCATTCGGAATTGATGAACATGCACGGCAA
>WREN01000219.1 GCA_009779295.1 Oscillospiraceae bacterium
ACAGACAGTATCTTTGATAAAAGCCGCGCGTTTACAGATGTGAACCGTCCGCATATCGATAAGATATATAGGATTCCGGTATCGGAAGATATTGAAGAATTAATTAAATACGCCGACGATATTTTAAATGACGGCGTTTATATACCACGACTATATTAAGGAGGAGAAATTTTTGAGAAAAAAAGAAATGCTCTTAAGTGGCATAAAAATAAATTTTTGACAATCGAGGATTTTTGGTGATGGAATTGTATTTATCAAATTCAGTTGCTGAAAAATATTCAAATAATTCACAAAAGGCTCGTGTGATTACAGAATACTGGGCTTCTCAAAATCTTTATTGTCCTATATGTGGAAATTTATCATTATCAAAATATATAGCAAACAAGCCGGTCGCAGATTTTTTTGCGAAAAATGTGAAGAAGATTTCGAATTTAAAGCAAAACAAAAACTTACAAAAAATTCACAATGGAGAATCGTAGACGGCGCTTATACAACAATGATTGATAGAATTACATCTTTAAATAACCCGCATTTATTATATATGGAATATTTACAAACGCAAGTAATAAATTTGCTTATGATTCCCAAATTCTTTTTTATTCCTGAAATTATTGAAAAGCGAAAACCTCTTTCACCTACAGCTCGCCGTGCAGGTTGGATTGGGTGTAATATTAACATATCAAATATTCCCAAAACAGGACGTATCGAAATCGTATTTGAGGGCTTTAAGAAAAAACCTCAGCAAGTTATCGATGAATATCAAAAAGCATCTTTAATTAAAACAAATAAAATTGAAAATCGTAGTTGGTTATTGGATTTATTAAGTTGTATCGAAAATTTGCCTGTTGAATTTAATTTACAAGATGTATATAGATTTACAAACATTCTCTCTATCAAACATCCAAATAACAACAATGTAGAGGCAAAAATCCGTCAACAATTACAAATTTTACGTGATAAAAGGTTTATAAAATTTATAGAAAAAGGCGTTTATCGAAAATTGTAAAGGGGTAGATAAAATGACACCAAAAGAACTCGCAGACAAAATAATCGAAATACTCGACAATAAGAAAGCCAATAACATAAAACTGCTGCACGTTGAGAAGCAAACTATCATCGCGGATTACTTTATAATCTGCACGGGAAATTCCAATACACAAATCAGAGCGCTGTCCGGCGAAGTTGAGAAGGAAATGAAACTTATCGGCATCGAACCCAAAAACATAGAGGGATTCAACGAAGCGTCTTGGATATTGCTTGACTTCAGTTCCGTTATCGTGCATATTTTTAACCGCGAAACGCGTAATTTTTATAACCTTGAAAAATTATGGCATGATTCGACTGAGATAGATATTTTAACTAACAAAACTAAGGAGATTGAACCAAGTGAACAGGTATGATTTTAAAGCTATCGATAAAAAATGGCAGGATAAATGGGAGGAAGTTGAGGCGTTCAAAGCGTTGACCGATTATTCCCTGCCGAAGTATTATACGCTCATCGAGTTTCCCTATCCGTCCGGGCAAAGTTTGCACGTCGGGCACCCGCGCCCTTATACCGCTATGGATATCGTTTCCAGAAAGAAACGGATGCAGGGGTATAACGTTTTGTTCCCGATGGGCTGGGACGCGTTCGGACTGCCCACCGAAAACTACGCGATAAAAAAGAAAATACATCCGAGCGTAGCGACGAAAAACAACGTGGAAACATATAAAAGTCAGTTGAAATCGTTCGGTTTGTCGCTGGACTGGTCCAGGGAAGTCAATACCTGCGACCCGGATTACTATAAATGGACGCAGTGGATATTCATCCAATTGTTCAAGTACGGATTGGCGTACAAAAAAGAGATGTCTGTCAATTGGTGTACTTCTTGTAAATGCGTTTTAGCAAATGAGGAAGTCATAGACGGCGAGTGTGAGAGATGTGGCAGTGAAGTTGTACAGCGTTACAAAAGCCAATGGATGTTAAAAATCACCGCTTACGCACAAAAATTACTTGACGGGCTTGAAAATCTCGATTTTATCGAGCGCGTTAAAACGCAGACGATAAACTGGATAGGCCGTTCCGAAGGCGCGGAATGTGATTTCAGTATTAAAGACAGCGATAAAAAGTTGAGGATATTCACGACACGCCCAGATACGCTCTGGGGTGCGACATATATGGTTATCGCGCCCGAACATCCGATAATCAACGAACTTAAAGGTAATATAATTAATTTTGATGAGATAGATTCGTACAGAGACGCGGCGGCTAAAAAGTCCGATTTTGAGCGTTCCGAGCTTGTAAAAGATAAGACCGGTGTTGAAATCAAAGGCGTTAAGGCGGTAAATCCAGTTAATAACGAGGAAATTCCGATTTTCATTTCGGATTACGTTTTGATTTCATATGGAACGGGAGCGATTATGGCGGTTCCCGGTCACGATACGAGGGATTATGAATTTGCGAAAAAGTTTGATTTACCGATAATCGAAGTTGTAAAAGGCGGCGATATCAGCAAAGAAGCGTTTACCGATACAGAAACGGGTATCATGGTAAATTCCGGCTTTTTGAACGGACTTGAAGTCGCGGACGCGAAAAAGAAAATCACACAGTTTTTGGAAGATAATAACCTCGGCGTCGGGACGATCAAATACAAACTGCGCGACTGGGTTTTCGCACGCCAAAGATATTGGGGCGAACCTGTGCCGATAATTATTTGTCCGGACTGCGGGTTTGTCGCGATTGACGAGAGCGAATTGCCGCTGGTTTTGCCGAACGTGGAATCATATGAATTGACCGATACGGGCGAATCTCCGTTGTCGAGAATTACGGATTGGGTCAACGTCAAATGCCCGAAGTGCGGCGGCGACGCTAAACGCGAAACGGATACGATGCCGGGCTGGGCGGGTTCGTCGTGGTATTTCCTGCGCTACTGCGATTCTAATAATCCGGATTACCTTGCCACGAAGGAAGCGTTAGATTATTGGATGCCCGTCGATTGGTACAACGGCGGCATGGAACATACGACTCTGCATTTGTTATATTCGCGGTTCTGGGCGTTGTTCCTGCACGATATAGGCGTGGTGAGTTGCCCCGAGCCGTACTTGAAACGCACGTCGCACGGTATGATTTTGGGCGAAGACGGGAAAAAGATTTCCAAATCGCGCCCGGAATTTATCGTAAATCCCGACGATATGATCAACGAATACGGCGCGGATTCGTTCAGGCTGTGCGAGATGTTCATCGGCGACTTTGAGAAAAGTACGCCGTGGTCTACTAACGGAATGAAAGGCTGTAAAAGGTTTTTAGATAAAGTTTGTGGACTGACCGAAATCGCGAAAGGCAAAGGCGCTACTTCGGAGCTTGAAAATAAATTCCACAAGACGATCAAAAAAGTTACAAGCGATATCGACGAGATGAAGTTCAACACCGCGATTGCGGCGATGATGACGCTGCTCAACGATATTTACGACCACGGCTCGCTGACGGTCGATGAACTGCGCACGTTTGTCACAATTCTCTGCCCGTTCGCGCCGCATATTTCCGAGGAGATTTGGAGTATGTATGGTGGTACGAAATTACTGTCTCTCACGGAATGGCCCGCTTACGATGAAAGTAAAACCATTGACGCTATGGTTAATATCGCGGTGCAGGTCAACGGAAAATTGCGTGGCGTTATCGAGATTCCGGTCGATTCCGCGCAGGATTTTGCGCTGAACGCGGCGAAATCTGACGAGAAAGTTAAGGTTTTCATCGAAGATAAATCTATCGTCAAAGAGATTTACGTGCCGAACAAACTCGTCAACATCGTTGTGAAATAATATGGTAATGCTGTATTTTTCCGGAACGGGGAACTCAAAATATATCGCGGAATTGTTTGCGCGTAATATGAATTGCGCGTGCCATTCGATTGAGGAAAAAATCGATTTCGCACATGAAGATATAATCGATTTCTGTTACCCGATTTACGGTTCGAGAGTGCCGCGGGTCATGCGGGAGTTTGTCGCGAATAATTTAGAATTGTTAAAAAATAAAAAACTTATAATCTTCTGCACGCAGATGATATTTTCCGGCGACGGTGCAAGAGTGTTTACGGATATGTTTCCGCGCGGATATATTGATGTGATCTACGCGGAACATTTTCTAATGCCCAATAATGTCTGTAATTTATTTTTCCTGCCGTTGGCGAGCGAGAAGCAAACCGCAAAATACATAAGCAACGCGGAACGTAAAATGCAAATTGTTTGCCGGAATATTAAAACCGGAATCGTTAAACGGCGCGGATTCAATGTTGGATCGAGGATATTAGGGCTGTTTCAAGGCGTTTTTATGCCTATGTTCGAAAAAAAGACGCTGGATTCAATCAGGATTAACGGTGATTGTAACCAATGCCTTTTGTGCGTTTCGATTTGCCC
>WREN01000220.1 GCA_009779295.1 Oscillospiraceae bacterium
AAGTCGCGACGGATGACGCCGCGAAAACAGCGTTATTATACGGCGCGGTTTCACAAAGCGTAGTATATTTATTGGAGATAATTCAAAAGAACGTAAAAAAAGTAAAAAAGGGCAGGATATTAGTTGTCTCAGACTTCACCGGAACGGATTTCGACGCCCGCATAAATATTACGTTCAAACTGCGCGTATGGCAAATATTATCATTGGCATTAAAAACAGCTTTCACATATATAAAATCTAAATCAAAAAATTCGGAGGTATAAAAAATGGCTGACAATAAATTAAACGATATTATACGCACTTCTCTCGATTGCATAAAAGAACTCGTCGATGTAAACACTGTAATCGGTACACCGATTACCACAGCTTCCGGAGCTACAATTATTCCCGTTTCGAAAATCACGGTAGGGTTCGCTTCCGGCGGCGTTGATTATTTCGGTAAAACCAATAATGGCAGCGGCACCTTGCCGCCGCAAAACTTCGGTGGCGGCGGCGGAACGGGTTTAACCGTATCACCGGTTGGGTTTTTGGTTATTTCGCCGGAGGGAAAAATTGAATTGTTGAACTTGGCAAGCGCAGCGAATAAACCTGACGCGGCGGAAACGATCAGCAATCTGTTGGAAAAATCACCTGAAATTATGGATAAAATAAAAACCGTATTCAAAAAAGAAAAGACTGAATAACTATAGCTTGGTTGTAAAATGTTTTTTGCACTTCCTGTCGGATTTTTATCCTTCTTAAAAAAGGAGGTCATTGTATTGAAGAAGGTTATGGTCAACATATATTATATGGCGGAGTGGTGGGATAAGTATTTCCACTTGAAAGAACCCCGTCCGGCTGCCGCAAGCGACGATGCTCTCGAAAGCATGTATCTAAAGCGCAAACGGTTTTTGTATGATATGTTCGGTCAGTTCGGTATAGGGGAAGAATACCCTGTCATGGATGGTCTGTATGTGAACATGGTCACGAAATACGGAATGGATTTGATTCCGCACCTGTACGGTATGTCCCTTACTTGTCAGGAGGCGGGCGGATGGATGCCGGAGCGTTTAAGTAAAGAACGCCTTAGTAAGATGGAACCGGTCCTCATTCAGGATCACCGGATAGCGGAATGGTTTTCGCGGGAAAAGGAAAGAAAGATTGAACGATACGGGAGCGCGGCATCTTTCTTCGCTTCTGAATCGCCGACCAATATCGCGGTTCGGCTGCGGGGCGAAGATTTTTACATGGACCTGCTCGACGACCCCGGATTTGCGCGGCATGTACTGGAATTGAGTACCGAGTCTGCTTTAAGCGTTACCCTGTATCAAGAACAGCTTTTCCCGCCGCCGGAAGAGAACGAAAGACCTTTCTGCCTCGGGAACTGCAATGTGGTATTGATGTCGCCGTCGTTGTACGCAGACATGATCAAGCCGTTCGATATCCTTCTGCACGACCGCTTGGAAGAATGTACGGGTATGGTATGGAATACGCTCCTGCACCATTGCGATGTGCCGGCCGACAAGTTTCTGGCGGTATATAAAGACCTGCCCCGTTTGAAGAGCTTTCAGGCTTCACATCATACAGATATAGTTGCGGTGCAGAGGGAAATGCCCGGCGTTGAGTTTTTGTGTATGTTCAATCCTGCGGAAATGATAACGATGACGCCTGAAGAATTGGACAGGGCTTTTTTGCGTGTGGTTTCTCTCGGCGGCGCTGAGATCGATCTGTGGAATATAGACCCCGCTGTTTCACTGGAAAAGATGGTGAGGATGATGAAGGGCATACAGGACATCTGCGCGGCAAACGGCGCAGAAGCGGAGATTGGCATGGTACCGTTCGTGTGGGACGAATTGGAATGGGCGTTCCCAAGATATCAAAATTAAACAAAAGGGGAGAATTATTTTGAGTATAAACCGAATTTCACAGTACGACTTCAAGTATGACGGCTCAGTCTATTTTCTCTTTTCAAGGACGGACTCTAATTTATGGAAAAAATAAGAATACATAAATACTTAGCCGATTGCGGTATTATGTCGAGACGCGCAGCGGAAATCGAAATCGCCGGCGGAAAAGTCTTGGTTAATGATATTTGCGCGGAAATAGGACAGATAATCGACCCGGAAATCGATGTTGTCAAATACAATAATGCTATAGTAAAACCCAAAACCGATAAAAAAATTTACGTAATGTTGAATAAACCTATCGGTTATGTGACTACGCTGTCAGATGAAAAAGGCAGGAAGTGCATTACTGAATTGATAAGCGACATTGGCGAGCGTATATATCCCGTCGGCAGACTCGACTTGGATTCAGAGGGACTGCTCCTGCTGACTAACGACGGCGAACTGGCGAATAAGTTAATGCATCCGAAACACAACATTCCCAAGATTTATAACGTTTTGATTGCCGCGAAAATAACACCGGAACAATTAAAAATCTTAAATGACCCGATGTTAATCGACGGTTATATGATAAAACCTGTGCGGACAGAAGTTATCGGCGATGTGATTTTGAAGATGACGTTATTCGAAGGTCGGAACCGCCAAATCAGAAAGATGTGCGAGATTGCAAATATTAAAATCATTAAATTGCGGCGCGTAGCAATTGGCAAAATCAAACTTGAAGGTTTACAGCTCGGCAAGTGGAAATATCTCACGCCGGAGCAAATAAATTATTTACTAAAGGAATAAAAATGTACGAAATTAAATCAGTGCAAAGTAAAGACCAACAGGAGAAAATATGCGACCAATGCGGAATCGTATACGACATTGATACGATGGCATACGCGGTTTACGAAGATGATATTTTGATTGGCGCGGCGCAGTTTAATATTAAAGGGCAAGCCGGTTATATTTGTGATTTGAAATGCAGCAACGATGAAGCGGTATTTTTGCTTGAACGCACGGTGATTAGTTTTTTGGAACTTTGCGGGATTAAAGATGTTTACTTAAAAAATGATGGAGGCAAACTGTACGTGAATGTTAAACCGATCTGCCGCCATTAAATCATTAAATAGTAATAATATATGCTAAAACTATTATTGTAAATAATTTGGGGAGGACAAAATGGAAAATATAATCGAAATATCAAGCGGTGAAATAATAATACAGTTTGATACATCAACGCTCAATTTAACCGTAATCACACCGGGGAATGTCTGGAAACAGGATAATTACAGCAGGGCAAGAATCGATTTTAATGACGGAACCGTTTATTTTAAAGACGCTAAAAAAATATCTCACGAACTGTGGAAATCCGGCGTGGGACAGGGCATCGTTTCTAAGTTTGAGATCGAAGGATTTGTTTTCAAAACCAAAATCTGGATTAATTCTACGCGTCATGATTTGCATTTTGAATTTATCACCCTCCGGGAGGAAACGAACAGTATCAGGAAAGTGATATGGCCGGGCGCAATAATAATGAATGAACAGAACGAGCAATGCTATACTGTTTTTCCAATGCGGCAGGGCCTTTTGATTCCCAATAACTGGTCCAAAAGATCAGAGGCGGTTTATGAAGGACGTTATTATACTATGGCATATTACATGCCGTGGTGGGGACAAGTTGAAAACGGCACCGGATTTATCGCGATAGCCGAAACTCCTTGGGACGGCGGGTGCGACCTTGACCACCCGCCGGGAGGTCCTACGGCAATGTCCGCCGCATGGTATCCGTCGCTTGGTAAAATCGGATACAGAAGAATCATGAAATATTCGTTTATCGGGAACTGTGACTACAATGCCATTTGTAAGAGTTACAGGAAGCATGCCAACGAACGTGGAGATGTGTTAACTTTGCGGCAAAAAATCCTGCGCAATCCGAAACTTGAACAGTTGATCGGCAGCAATATCGTCCACGAAATGATTTGTACACATATCACACCACAGTCATGGTATTACAACAAAGAAGATCCGTCAAAAAACGATTATCATATAAATTTCGATACAAGGGCGGAACAATTAAAAACATTAAAGCAAAAAGGCGCGGATAAGATTTATCTGCACCTTGACGGCTGGGAAGTCAGAGGGTATGACAATTTGCAGCCGGACGTATTGCCGCCGTGCGAAAAGGCCGGAGGATGGTCCGGCTTGATAGGTCTTGCCGAAACATGCCATGAACTCGGTTATTTGTTCGTGCTTCACGATAATTACACTTTCATATATAACGACGCGCCCAGTTATGACCCCGATCAATTGATTTGCGACGAAAACGGAAATGTTATGAGCGAATGTGTATGGTTCGGCGGCGAACAGGGGTTCATGTGTCAGCACCTATCGCCGTATTATTTTACGAGAAATCATGAACAGATGTTGAATGAGGGTTTGCGTTTGGACGGCGTATATCTGGACGGGTTTTCGGCGTCTCCTCTGTACGAGTGCATGCACGAAGATCATATC
>WREN01000221.1 GCA_009779295.1 Oscillospiraceae bacterium
CGCACATCCTGTTCCGCGAGTGCGCGGGCGAGCAAACGGTTTTGTTTAATTCGCGATGCTAACGCCGCTTCGATAAATTCCGGTATTTCAAACACGGGAAGTTCGATTTGATCTGCATAGAATTTACACGTAAGCTGTATCATTACGCTGTCTTTCAGCACGAGCGCGGATTGTGTTCGTCCTTCGTTTAAAAGAATCGAGTGAACAATGTCCGCGATGTAGATTGGGAACTCAGCGGCGCAACGGCGCGTTCCGCGAAGGATTTGCTCGTTCGTAAGGGAAGGATTCAACAAATCTACAAAATCCTGATCGTTCGGGCGTTTCATTAGCGCGCTCATTTGCGTGTCAGGCAAATCGCGGAAACGCCTGCATCCACCGACCGGCCCGTGCAGATAACCCGTTTCGCGCAAGATCGCGACGTTGCGTTTGAATCCCTCGCGCCATTCGGGGAACTCGCGGTGGAACGGAGTATCTAACGTTTCCGGGTTGTAATTATTTAATAATGAAGCGCGGACTTCGCCGTACACACTTGTATCGCCGTGCCGCACATCGTAGTACCAGAGCTCATGATTTACTCCAAAATCCATAGGCATTACATCGTACCCCATGTGCGCGGCGAGCACTTTGCGCGTGAACACGGACGCGTTGCACAAACCGATGACGCGGTCAAGTCCGAAGCGAATATGCACAGATAGGAGCGGAATATCCGGCGGGTTCGTCACGACGAGCAGCCAAGCGTTCGGGCAGACGGAGACCATACGTTCCGCGATGCCCATGAGGTACCCGCCTTGCTGAACGCCATACGCTTCGTAACCCTCGAACGGTTTAAGTCCGTAAGACGCGCAGTACAGAACCAAATCCGCACCCGCGAGCGCATCTTCCAATGTACTTTCCTGTGTAAACTTCGCGTTGCCGGCGTTGAAACGCTCGGCAAGAGACAATGTGTTCTCAATTTTCCGCGCTGTCCGCCCGTAAAGGGAGAACCAAAACGGCGTTGATTTATCGTTGTTTAGAAGTTCAAGAATGGTCGCGGTCGTGATTTTCCCGCCCGCTCCGATGATCGCGATTTTCATATTTTAAACCTGCTTTCATTGTATAATAATCATTTCATTTTCACAAATTAAATCGAACCCTAACTTCTCAGCGCATCTAATCGATGGAAAATTGTGCCCGTCACATCCCCATGTAATCTCGTCGTGATTTTGAGAAAGATGATAATCGATAAGTTTTGCACAAACTAAAGACCCGATACCTTTATTTCTGTGTTCTTCCTCTAAGAAAACATCTATATTTATTTCGGTTAGGGTTTCGTTATAAGCCCCGTTGCAATGTCCCGCTCTTTTACCGTTATACATTAAAATGACTTCTTCAGGTTTCAAAATTAATTCGTAATTTCCCGGAAGTTCAATGAATGAAAATTTATTGCGCAAAAATTTTTCAACGTTCAGTATATAAGAACGGCGCGTTCCGCGTTTGTAGTTACGGTTGGTCAGGAAATTATTTTCTATTTCATTTAAAAGTTTATTGTCCGCAAATATCGCATGAAAACCAAGAATAGAATCAAGGCATGAATTAATAAACTGCTCATTATATTTTCCTTTAAAGTAACAAAATCCCCATATCATTTCGATAAAACATGTTTCCGGATTTGTTAATCCGTCAACATATGTTTGGCAGGGCGCGTCGATATCTCCGAAAACCCATCGGATCGTAGTTTCATAATCAAGCATTTTTTCAAACATCGGACGAACTTTCGCGTAAAAATCTTTTTGAAGTAAATACATAATTTTAATTACCTATTTTTTTGTCCGATATATATAGCGTGACTGCACATTTCGATGATTGAAGGATCGTCGGCTGTTTGATTTATTAACTCAATCACCACTTCATATTTTTCAGGGTCGTCAGTTTTTAATTTGAAAATTTGTTCTTCGCGGTTGCTTCCCCAGCCCCGTATAGAACGAAGTAAAATTTTCGAAAATCCATTCTCATTAAACAGAGATGCTAATTCATCTGATGTGGGATAATAACCCTCTTGGAAACCCCTGTCTGCAAGATTATTAAAAATGCCCTGCTCAAATACTCGTTTCAACGTTTCTACACTTACTTGGTCAGGAAAATAAAACATTCTTCCCACAACACCAATTGCGCCGGTAAGATACGGAATAAAACTGGCAAACACTAATCCGTTCGGTTTTAAAACCCTGTTGACTTCTTTAACACAAGAAAAGCGTTCAGTTTCGTTAGTAAGATGATATAGCGGACCAAAAAGCAACACCGCATCAAAAGAATTGTCACCGTAAAAACTTAAATCAACTGCGTTAATTTGGGTAATAGATTTCACGTTTTCAATTTCAAGTTCGTCAATTCTCTTTCGCGCTTCGTCAAGCAAAGTTTGCGACAAGTCGGCTAAATGGAGCGAGTGACCCAATTTCGCCAATTCAATTGTATATCTGCCCGGTCCGCCGCCTAAATCAAGGATTTCCGCTTTTTGAGGCAGATGACTTGTAATAATCAGTATCGACAACTCAAACTCTAATCTGCCTTCCGGATTACCAAGTCTGCCCCATTCATTAAACACATTATAGTATGCTTTAATTTTTTCAAAATCGGTCATAGAATCCTCCAATATTCCCTGCAATCGCTCGTCCTGCCCATGAAACCATAGTCGATCAAGCTGCGCCGAATAGTCGCGAAATCCTCGTATATCGGTTTCAGAATGTCGTTTACTTCCTTTTCCGTATATTTTTTGTCGTTTTCAAATTGTTCAACGATGGTTTTCAGGATGAACATCCGCTTTTCATCTTTTTTATTTTTGAAATCGAATGTTCTCAACACGAGCGGCGAAACGGATTGGAAAAGAGTTTCAAGCATTTTTTCGTTTTCTGTGGCAGGTTTCAACAGTTTATTCCAGGAATTTAATTTTTCTTCCTGCTCTTCCAACAATTCAGACAGTGCGAGAATCATTTTCGCCTGTTTTGCTTTTTCCCTGAAGCTATAACGCTGGTACCGCACCGTTGACGCGGTGATGTTCATCTTTTCAGCGATTTCTTTGTCTGACATTCCGCTGTAATAATTTTTAAGAAAATCATTCTGCGTATCGGTGAGTCCTGACGACGCGAGCAGATTGTCAAAAACCTCGCCGTGGTTTTCGTGGATATGCAAACGCATGGCTTTTTCCGCATTCACCAAAAGTTTTTTCCATACATATATATCATCGGCCTCGTATTGAGCATGACAAAAAAGACAGGTATATATTTTCGCTTTGTCAATGGCTCTTTCCGTTATGATATATCCATTTTTCAATTCGGTAATTGTTGCATTTTCAATTTTATTTTTCATAAACAAATCCTCACAATATTTATTATAGTATAAATATTATATAATATTATTTATGATTTGTCAAGTGAATTATTATAAGTTTCCAAATCCTCCGCCAATGGTTTGGACTTCATAAAATCCTCCACGATTTTATCGTCCGCGCTGATAACCAACACGAACTCCGCGTCAAACGGCGCAATTTCTATCACCGCCATCGGATGTTGAATCGTCACCGGATTCTTCCAAAAGCCGCCGTAACAATCGGCATACGGCAGATCATATTGTAATACTTCTTCTTTGGTTATATCTTTTGTGAACCCCGAAAACAACGCAAAAACCCATTGAAAATCGTCCTCCGCAAGAATATCCGTGAGTTCGTCGCCCGAAATCCAGACATAGGGAGATTTGTAGTCGAAATTCGATCTGCCCGGGAATGCGTAAATGTCCGTGATAAGCCAGTTGTAATCACGTTGAACGTTGTGGATGGAGTCGAAAACCTGCTGCTTCATGAAAGTATTCCATTCTTCGAAAAGAATCGCGCCTTTCATTGCAGTTTTCTCCGCACATACTCCACCAGCGGCGTAATAAACTCCCGCGAAGAAATGTCGTGCGAACCTGCCATCGCTTGCACGGCACCCGTTTCGACTTCGCTGTCGCCTTGCGTGCCGCTCACCATTTTTGCCACGAGTTTCATTATCGCGCGGTCGAGAAAACCCATCTTATCGTAATTCAGCCCGCTTTGCAGGTAAAAATGCGGAATAGTCGCGAGTTCATCCGGCGTGAAATTCTCCGCCCAGATTTTATTTATCACGTTTTCGGCAGCGGCGGGCGTAGCGCCTGTCACCGCGACGATCAATTTACCGGGGAAACTTGATTTCATTATTTTCAAGCGGTGGATGAACCCCGCGTGAATGTAACTGCAAAAGATGACGGTTTCACCGTCCGCAACTTTTTCGCCGTAA
>WREN01000222.1 GCA_009779295.1 Oscillospiraceae bacterium
AAACCCGCTTTATAACCGTTGCGCAGCGCTTCGCTTATGAACGACGCCGCAAACGACAGAGCGTTTTCCATCAAACTTTCGTGTATATAGGAAGGGATACTTAAAACTTCCGACGGCGGCTGAAAATTTATATAAATCATGAATATACGGTCGGAGCAGTAATCCAGCTTATTTACTTTAATGCTGCTCATCTGCATACCCTGATAACCGCTTTTCGCCGTAGCTTTGAAGTTGATCATATTGAACGGGTCTCCGCTCGTGTAATTTCGGATACCCGCTAACGAAAACGGATCCTGCATAACCCTGCGTTGCGATAGACTGCTGCCCTGCAAAAAATTGACGGGGTACGAGATTTGCTGGAGTTCAACCGTTTTCGGATAGACATATACTTCCGCTAAGGAATCGAAATACATGGTTTTTTCTTTAGTTATAATTTTCGCGGAATCCAATTTGTAATAACTTCTGCGCAGGCATTTGATTTTGTGATGGCGTTTAATCTGCATGAACGGCATCAAATGGAACCGGCTTATTATCAATTGCATCGACGAATCAAAATCCCCGCCCGAATAATTCATCAGTTTCAGATTATTGTATACATATGTTTCAACATCGACGTAAAATAAAGGCAAAAAACTGCCGTTGTAAATAGTTTCGGTTAGCACCAATTCTTCGCCCTCGAATACTCCCGACATTGAAAATTCACGTGTGTATTTCAGGTTTTTAATCAGTTTGACTTTTACGTTGTAATACAGTATATATCCAACTATTATCAAAGTTACTACGGGAAAAGTCGTAATTAGAAAAATCAAAAGATTAATCATAATTTATACCTGTCAAAATCCTCCGTAGGAACGGTTACATTATCGATGATTTCGTTAATTACCGCAGCGTCGGCATGTTTCCTCATACTGACCGACGTTTTCAATATCAGCCTGTGCGCCAGTACGGGAACGGCTGCCGCTTTTATATCGTCGGGAAGCACATATGAGCGGTTATTTACGGTCGCCATGCCTTTCGCTACTTTCATAAGCGATATACAACCCCGCGGACTTACTCCGAGTACGACGTCGGAATGGTTGCGCGTCGCTTCGGCGATTGACGTTATATAGCCGTATAAATCTTTATTGACGTGGATATTATTTATTTCCCGTTGCGCTTGCAGAATATCCTCCCGCGAGATTACAGGTTTCAGCGTCCTGAATGGATTATTCTTATCGAACCGCTCAAGGATGTCGATATTCTCCTCGTGCGACGGATAACCCATTTCGATTTTAATCAAAAACCTGTCCAATTGAGCTTCGGGAAGAGGGAACACTCCCATGTTCTCGATGGGATTCTGCGTAGCGATAACCATAAACGGCATAAGCAAGCCGTGCGTTTCGCCGTCGATGGTAACCTGCTGTTCCTCCATGCACTCCAACAAACCCGACTGCGTTTTCGGCGTAGCACGGTTGATTTCGTCAGCCAAGATGATATTCGAAAATACCGAACCGGGTATAAACTCGAATTCCGATTTCTTCATGTTGAAATATTTTATACCTGTAATATCCGACGGCAGCAAATCGGGCGTGAATTGTATGCGTTTGAACATACAGTCCAGCGAAATTGCGAACGATTTCGCCATCATGGTTTTGCCGGAACCGGGCACGTCCTCGATCAGAACATGCCCGCCGGATAACAGCGCGATGATTATAAAATCCACAACCCTGTCTTTGCCGACGATAACTTTCCGGATATTTCTTTTAACTGCGTTGATTAATTCATTTGCGTTCATTAATTGCAAACCCCCTGGAAATTTTATTTCTGTTCGTTCAAATATGTAGTGACGCGGTTCTGGATATACTCCGCACATTTTTGAGCTGTGATCGCATCGGCGAAGAATGAATTGACTTCTTCTAAAATAATCTCTAAAATTGTTCCGTCATATTTCGGTGGTACATTTGTTGTGTTGAAGAACCGGATGATTTTTGCTTTATCTTCTTCGGTCAATTCTATTCTTGTTTCGTTATATAATTCACCTACTTCCCTTATCGATAGATTAGGTGTTCCGTCTGCTGAATAACCTGTAATCGGATAAAAATATCTTTGACTGTATCTGTCGAATATTTTTAATAACCCTGAATTGGTTACGGGAATACTGTCATCTTTATATGTTTGCATTTCGTCGGTCAACAAAAACTTTATAAATTCCCAAGCGCCTTGCTTATTCGGCGATTTGCTGTGTATACTTAAAAAGCTGGAACAATTCAAAACTGTACCGTTTCCGTTTTGGATAGGGAAACCCTTTATGACATAGTCGTAGTCGCCGTATGCAAACTTCAAATCTATAAATGATTTTAAATTATTTATATTAAATTCATAAATATACGCTTCATCATTTCTAATTTTTTCGATGTAACCGAAATAACCATCAACTTCATTTGGCAATGTTTTTGTAAATTCGAGTAACATGATAAAATCTGAACCGATAAAATCACAAGTGCCTTTCTCAAAATCTATAAAATCACTTACGCCGGCTTGTAATGTACAATAAAAAACATTATTACCGTTAAATGTTGCGAATAATTTGGTTTCAGGAGGTAATTTGCTATTTATTTCGATGAGTTCGTCAAGCGTTAGACTTTCTTTTATACCTACAATTGACGGTTTACCCGTTAAGGTTATAATATTAAATGAGCAAGGCAGCGCGTACAAATGGCTGTTCATTTCGTATTTGCTTCTGAGTATTCCGAGCAGATTATCGCCGCTCATGTAATCGTACAGATCAACGAACATGCCTTTGTTTGCGTAAATGTCAGGAAAGTCACAGAAAACCAAATCATGTACGGCTCCCGCCGCTATATCGAGGTTGAATAAAGTAGTACCGCGATTCCAATCTTCGTCGGTGTTGTATGTAGAATAATCTTCGATTAGAACGCGATAGTCATCGCTTTGCTTGTTGAACATAACGATTATAGGTATCAACGGCTTGAATCTGAATGATTCTGTTGTGGCAAGTGTAATGATCGTTTTCGGCACGACTTCGTCATCCGGTATGCGCTTCAACAATGCTATTTCGTATAAGTATGTATTGTAAGGCAAACGGCAAAGAAATAAATCGGGCGTTATTATCGACAATATCGTGCATTGGTTGTAAATGATATCCGAATTGAGCCAATTGAGAAGCAGTTCGACATTTTCCTCGCCTTCTTTATAACCGTAGACTCCGTAAGTAGTTTTGTAATAAATATCGTATTCACTTGAATCATTTTCGCTGAGATACGGTTCCATTTCCCGTATAGTATCCGTAGTGAAAACATTGGGTATTTTCGGAATTTCATAATCAACGAGCTTATTATTTTCTATATCTAATTCGTAAAATTTAAATCGACTTTCGTTTGGGCCAAAATTCATAGAATAGGTTTTTGCTATTATTTTTCCGTCAGACGCTTTCGTTATTTCCGGATAAATATCGCTCGTTAAACGTTGAACGGTTTCTCCGGTGATATTCGAAATTACAAATAATTCATAATTCTGTTGGATATACATATGGTCTGTTTCGTAGTCGATATAAATTATAAAAACATTGCCGTTCATTTTATCAAACGGTAATTCCCATAACACCATACCACTATATGTTAATTTTGTTATTATAGTATAATCGCTGAAATAAACTGTGTTATTGTTTGACGGTATGATTATACCTCGTTTATCAATTTCTAAATCGATTATATCTATAACTTCGCCGTTAATGTCGTAGATGTATAAAATATTCGAAAAATTTGAACCGATAATTACATCATCGTTATTATATATAGGTGCAACGATACAATAATTGACATAGATTTTATCATCGATGATAACCGGCGATAATCTGGGTGTTAAACCGTCCATGCTGTTTTTATACCCTTCCGGTTGTTCGAGAGAAATTGTTTTGTAAATGTGCGTCCATTCTGATTTGGAATAGATTTCCGGTTTGGATTTGCATGCGGAGAGAATAATTAATATCAAAATCAATGAAGTAATACGTTTAATGCACATATCACATACTCGCTTTCTTCGATTCCTCTTCAAACGAATTGCGTCTGTAACCGTATTTATCCTTGAACAGATAAATCTCGCCGTTATCCATTTTGTAAATTTTATCCGCGTGTTCCGCGATTGTTAAATCGTGCGTTACCATGATTATAGTCTGCTTCAAAACATCCTTGGTTTTCACAAGCAGGTTCAAAACTTCGTTGGCGTTATCGCGGTCGAGGTTACCCGTCGGCTCATCCGCAAATAAAACCTGCGGG
>WREN01000223.1 GCA_009779295.1 Oscillospiraceae bacterium
AGTTCAGGGAGAATAAAGTCGCCTTCCAAAATCATCGGTATATTTTCTATTATATGGTCATTGATTACAGCGGCAAGACCGGGTATCAATGAACGTCCGATATTAATCAATAGGTTTAAGGATTCATTTGCCTTATATTTTCGAAAATTAGGGTGAGTAATTTCAAAATGCAAGTCAGGTAGTATCTCATGCGTTGTAAGCGCTTTCAACAGCACTTGGAAATCGTCTACCCTGACGAGATCGATTCCATAATAACGCGCAAGCGGAAGGCTGATACTCGTCTTTCCAGAACCGGAAGCTCCGCCTATTATTAAAATATCCCAATTTCTATTAAAATTTATATTCATACTAAAATCCTTAAGGAGAAAAAAATTATGAACGAACTAATCTATTCAACAAAAATCAAAGAAAAGTACAACGTTGACGTTTGTATCGTCGGCGGCGGACCTGCGGGAATCGCGGCGGCCGTAGTTTCGGCGCGGAAAGGCGTATCCGTTTTCTTAGCGGAATCGCAGGGATTCTTCGGCGGGCTCGCGACGACTTCGCTCGTTCCGGCGTTTATGCCGTTCGACGACGGAATCAACTTCCTCGCAGGCGGAATCGGCAAAGAGATTTTCGATTTGTGCCTCGAAAAAAGATTCTATTACGCTGGCCGCACCGTTGGAATCCACATCGAAAGATACAAGTGGATTTGCGACAACCTGATCACGAAAGAGAAAAACATTACTTATTCGTTCTTCACGACTTTGATCGACGTGATTAAAGACAATGATAGCCGCGTGAATTACGCTATTTTCAACGCCAAGAGCGGCACGTTCGCGGTTAAGGCAAAGATTTTCATCGACTGTACCGGCGACGGCGATCTGTGCGCGTTTGCGGGAAATCCTTACGAATTCGGCGACGAGTTCGGAAAGGTCATGCCTTCGACGCTTTGCACGATTTGGGGCGACATAAACTGGGCGGACAAACATTTCCCCGACAACGAACAGCTTGAGCGCGCGTTCGAGGATAAAGTTTTCACACAGGAGGACCGACATTTGTCTGGAATGTGGCGCACGGGCGAGAATCTCGGCGGCGGCAATATCGGGCACTGCTTCGACGTTGACGCGACGGATGAGGTGTCATTGACGAAAGCGATGATAACCGGAAGAAAAATTCTGCCCGAATATGAAAAATATTATAGGGAATATCTCGGCAGAGGATATAAAAACGCAAGCATCGTGATCTCCGGGTCATACCTCGGAGTGCGCGAAAGCCGCAGGATTAAGGGTGATTACGAATTGTCGATAGACGATTTCATGAACCGCGCTTCGTTTGACGACGAGATAGGCAGGTTTTCTTACCCCGTCGATATTCACATCGCCGACACTTCCAAGGAAGCCTATGAAAAATTTCTTAAAGAACATACAAATCTGCGTTACAAATCCGGCGAATCCTATGGGATTCCGTACAGGATTCTGATTCCGAACGCGCTTGAGAACGTTTACGTTGCGGGGCGCTGCGCGAGTACGGACAAGAAGATGCAGTCGTCGATCCGTGTTATGCCCGCTTGTTTCATCATGGGGCAGGCGGCAGGAATGGGCGCGGCGATGGCGGTTAAGGCGAACTGCGATACGCGCGGGATTTGTGTGCAAGAGTTGCAGGGGAACTTGAGGGGGATCGGCGGGTATCTGCCGAACGCGTAGAAAATTTATATTATCGGGAACGGACAAATTCAAGCGTTTTTTGACATGACTTTTCCAACTTGAATCTATATACTATTAGTTAGGAAAGGGGGAGAACAATCATGGAATGGATACAAACCATAATGAAAGCGGTTCACTATATCGAAAACAATCTGACCAATGACATAAGTCTCGAAGATGTATCAAATCATATTTTTATGTCCAGTTCTAATTTTCAACGTATTTTTAATTCAGTTACCGGCATAACGATAGGCGACTATATCCGGAACAGGCGCTTAAGTTTAGCAGGGCAAGATTTATTTCTCACAGACAGCAAAGTTATCGACATAGCTATGCGGTATCAATATGATACGTCGGAAAGTTTTTCTAAAGCGTTTACCCGTTTTCATGGGATTCCGCCATCGGTCGCGCAAAAACAAAGCGATATGCTCAAGTTCTTCCACCCTTTTACTATTAATGTATTTATTCAAGGAGGATTTAATATGTCTAAAGAGATTATTGTGCCTACGTTCAGAGGAGAATGGGGTGAGTATGAAGTAACGGAAAACGGAGTGACAGCAAAAAGATTTAATGGCGAGATACTATTTCATTTTGAAAAATTAGACAGTAAGCCGTCATCAGTTAAATTTGAGTCAAGTTCAGAGAAAGGCGATATAAGCGTATCAATTCAATATTTGAAAGACGGTCAGAAAAATAATCACCCTGATAACATGGAAACCCGTGAAGAATCGGCAACCGGAAACGGCGTATTTGATTTAAGCAAATTAAAGAACGGTTATTATATTTTAAGAATATTTGCGAAGGATGCTGAAAATGTTTCGTTCAAATATGAATTTTTGAATTAATTATATAAAATAATTTATAATTCCTCATCCTTCTCCCGATTAAACCAACCCAATATCTTCTCCCACAGCTTTTCAATCCCAAACTTCGTGCTGTCCAACCCCTTTGAAATAATATCCATCAACGGATAAACGAGCATCGCGAAAACGGCGAATATCAGCCAGCACCCCATCGATAGCGGCGCAAGCGAAAACAGCGAATTCAGCAAAATTGCCGCCGTTACGCACAAAATCGTTACGGCCGCGCAGATTATAATCCGCAGCAGGTTGAACGGTTTGCACACCCGAATTAACATCACAATCCCCACGACTGCGACTAACAAAGTCGCGGTCGTTGACATTTCGGCTTCCGGAATTTCAAAAGCGTACGCGAACAATAACACTCCGACGACTACGAATATGTTTGTGACCGCCGCGGGTATCGCGCGGTACAGCACGTTGCGCAGGAATTTACCTTTGGCTATGCCCGTATTTGGTTGTAACGCAAGAATGAACGACGGCAATCCGATCGTAAACGTGCTTACAAATGATAACTGCGCGGGCGAGATCGGATACGAAAATATCGCGTACAGCGAGATCAGCGCGAGCAGCATTGAAAACATGTTTTTAACCAGGAACAGCGCGGCTGTCCGCTCGATATTGTTTATAACGCGCCGCCCTTCGGCGACTACTTTCGGCATCGCCGCGAAGTTGGAATCTAATAAGACCAAATTCGAAACCTGACATGCCACGTCACTGCCCGAAGCCATCGCCACGCTGCAATCGGCTTCCTTGAGCGCGAGCACGTCGTTGACGCCGTCGCCGGTCATGGCGACGGTGTTTCCTTTCTTCTTGAGCGCTTTGATTATCCTGCGTTTTTGCTCGGGAGTAACCCGTCCGAACACAG
The DNA here is from genome assembly GCA_009779295.1 of Oscillospiraceae bacterium. Classification (GTDB taxonomy): domain Bacteria; phylum Bacillota; class Clostridia; order Oscillospirales; family CAG-272; genus WREN01. The sequence goes on from WREN01000223.1 coordinate 3,414, forward strand.
TATATTCCTCAACGGCGGCGAATATTTTTTTGGAAGTATCTAATGTCGTCGCGTCAACGTATTTGTCGGCGTTTTTGATACCCGCGCGACGAGCGGCGTCCGCTGCCGTGAACGCATTGTCGCCCGATATAACTTTGATCGCCACGCCCTGATTCGCGAAATATTCGAACGTTTTCGGCGCTTCCTTACGGATGTTGTTCGTCAGCATTATCAAAGCGAGCGGCTGTAACGCTCCTCTCGAAACACCAAACAGCAAAACCCTGAATCCTTTCTGCGTCTGAAATTCGATTTCCTCACGGTACTTCGCGTATTCATCGCGTAATAATATTTCCGGCGCTCCGAGCATATACGTTTCGTTACCGATCGTCACTGCGCTGTATTTCGTCGCGGACGAAAACGATAACAACCCTGTAGCATGCTTGAATGTTTCGCGACCGAACCGCGCTTTCAGCGCTTTCATCGTCGCGTTGTCCGGCGATTGGTTGCCCGCGAAATCGCAAAGCATTTCCTCTATAACGGGAAGGCTTACCGAGCTTAAATTGATAACTTCGGCGACTTCCATTTCGTTTTCGGTAATCGTGCCCGTCTTGTCAACGCAGAGGACGTTTACCCGCGCAAGCGACTCGATGCACTTCAAATCGTGGACGAGCGTTCGCTGCTTAGCGAGCCTGATAACGCTTACAGCCAGCGCAACGCTTGTAAGCAGGTACAAGCCTTCGGGGATAAGCCCGAGTATAGCTCCCGCCGTTTGCTCGATAGCTTTGGGAACAGATAATCCCAATTGATTTGTTTCTTTTAAAAATAAAAATATCGCAAGCGGTATGATGATGATTCCGATTATTTTTATCAATATCGTCA
>WREN01000224.1 GCA_009779295.1 Oscillospiraceae bacterium
GGCCGGGAATTTAAGGTGTTTACGTCCAACTGGTGGGATAATAACACTTTGAAAGTTCAGGACGTCCGTCCCGAAGAATACAATGGCGAACTTGTGAACGACGCCGCTTATGAACGCGTCGTAAAAATTGAAGATATTTACAACTGTAAAATTACGCAGATCCAAGGAGTTTATGAATTGCTCGATGATTTTAACAAACTCCAGACTTCTATACAAGCGGGCGAAGATTTTTGTGATATAGCGATGATGAGAGGGCTTTATTATACAAAACTTTTTACTGATAACTATATTATTGACTTGGATAAACTTGAAAATATCGATTTTAATAATCCGTGGTGGCAAAAAGACTGTTCCGAAGCTTTGCGTATCGGCGGAAAAAGATACGGCGTGAGCGGGTATATGTCTATGGTAGAAATAACTTTAGTGTGTACGATATGTTTTAATAAAACTGTGATTACGGATTATAATCTTGAATCGCCGTATGAACTCGTCAAAGACGGAAAATGGACGCTCGATAAAATGGTTGAGATGGCGAAAGTGGTTACACACGATCTAAACGGCGACGGAATAATGACCTGGGAGGATATGTGGGGCATTAACTACAGCCGCGACACTGTTTGGAATTTATTAAACAGCTGCGGCGTAAAAATGTTGGAACTGGATTCAAAAGGTTATCCGCAGATAGTTATTGACAACGAACAAAATTTGCCGAGGGCGCAGAACGTTTTAGTTAAGTTTTTCAATGAGGATTACTGCGCGAATTACAGAAGGGTTCCGAACGCGTTCGACGACGGTACGGTATTATTTAATTTCAGGTACGCCGGCAGCGTTATAGGAGCACGCGTATTCGACATCGAAATGGGCGTGGTTCCGGTTACGAAATACGACGAAGCGCAGAACGACTATATGTCAAACATCTACGGACTGGGCTTGCCTATAATCTGCGTTCCCGTGACGAATAACGATATGGCGGACACCGGATTGTTCATGGAAGCGTTTTCATATGAAGGATATAAAAATATTGTTCCCGTTTACTACGAAACAGTATTGAAAACTAAAGGCGCGAGAGACAATGAATCCGCTGATATGATCGACTATATCTTCAACAATCTGAGTTATGACACAGGCACATTACTTAATTTCGGCGACTTAACGCAAACTATCTGCGCGCTGGCAGAAACGCAGGACACCAATCTCGCGTCTCACATAGCGAGAAACAAAGCAAAATGTGAAGCTGAGATAGATTCAATTATGGAGCGAATAATGTCGGAGGGAAAATAATATTATGAGGAAAATTTCAATTATTATCGCGATTCTGTTATGTTTATCGATTATTTTATTAGCGTGTGCCGAGAAAGCGGGCGAAGTAAAAGATACGACCGCCGGCACAGAATTAGGAGAAACGGTTCCGGAACTTCCGGCTGTTCCGGTTAAAAATTTTGGCGGCAGGGAGTTCACGATATTCACATCCAACTGGTGGGATGTGGCGAGCATGATGGCTTTTGACATCACCCCGGAGGAATATAACGGCGAGCCGCTCAACGACGCCGCGTATGAAAGAAAAACGAGAATTGAAGAAATGTATAACTGCAAAATTTCGCAGATACAAGGCGTATATGATACGGCTCCGGATACTGCAACATTGCAAAAATCTGTAAATTCGGGCGATCCGCTTTGCGATTTTGCTATGATGCGCGGTCTTTATTTCACGGGTCTTTTAACGGATAATTACATAATTAACCTTGACGAGCTTAAAAATGTAGATTTCGACAACCCGTGGTGGAGAAAAGAATGTTCCGACGCGCTCCTCATAGGCGGCAAGCGTTACGGAGTCAGCGGCAGTATTTCGACGATGGAAATCGCGCTGACGGCAATGATGGCTTTCAACAAAAATATTGTTGTTGATTACGTACTTGATTCTCCGTATGACCTCGTCAAAAGCGGTTCTTGGACATATGATAAAGTCATTGAAATGTGCAAAGCGGTTGCGCACGATTTGAACGGCGACGGTATAATGGATGATAACGATTTATGGGGTATAAGTTACGGACGCGACCAGATTTGGAACCTGATTAACAGCTGCGGCGTGAAAATGATGGAAATCGATTCCGATGGTTATCCGCAATATGTTATAGATTTGCCGGAACATTTACCCAAAGCGATAAATATACTGGAAAAACTTTTCAACAAAGATTACAGTTACAACTCATGGCATACTACGAGCAATTGGAGCAGACAGGGAACATTGTTTACCGTGCCATGGGCGAACGGCGTTATAGGGAACCGCTCGCTTGAGTTCGATTTCGGGATTATACCGCTTCCCAAATATGATACGGCGCAGAACGATTATATGTCCAATATCTACGGATTGGGTTTATTGATTACCTGCATACCTATTACCAACAACGATTTGGATGATACCGGACTGTTCATGGAAGCGCTCTCATACGAAGGGTATAAAAACGTTTTTCCCGTATATTATGAAAATCTGTTGAAAACAAAAGGCGCGCGTGACAGCGAGTCCGAAGATATGATCGATTATATTTTCGGGAATCTGTATTATGACACGGGTACGCTGATTGATTTTAACGGTTTCGCGCAGTATATCTGTTACCATACGACAGAAGGATATGATACCAATTTGGCGTCAATGATAGCTTCGCAAAAACCGGCCGCAGAAGCATTTATTAAAAAGGTTATGGATATAATCGGATAATTAAAATACAAATAAAACACCCGGCGCTGCGGCGGGTGTTTTTTAAGGACGTGTAAACAAAATGACATGGGATGAATTGGAAGAATCCTGTAAAAACTGCACCAAATGCGAATTACATAAAACGCGCACAACCTGCGTTTTCGGTTGCGGATCCAGAACCGCAAAGCTGATGTTCGTCGGAGAAGCTCCGGGCGAAAAAGAAGATTTAAGCGGCATACCGTTTGTAGGGGTCGCCGGGAAAATGTTTGATAAATTTTTGTTCGCGGTCGGAATAGATCGCGAGGAAGTCTACATAGCGAACATGCTGAAATGCCGTCCGCCGAACAACCGCGATCCGAGCGTCGAGGAACAGGACATGTGCATTGAATATCTCAGGGAACAGGTTAGATTGATAAAACCGAAGCTGATCGTTTGCCTCGGGCGAATATCGGCGATGCGGCTTATCAAGCCGGATTTCAAAATAACGAGCGAACACGGTCAATGGATCGAAAAAGGCGGATTCAAGATGTGCGCGGTGTATCATCCGTCGCTGTTGCTTCGCGACGCGCGCAAAAAAGAGGATATGCTGATAGACATGAAGAACGTCAAAGCAAAGTTGGACGCGGAGGAGAAAAATGCTTCCGTTTGATTTCAACGTTTTATTAACTACCGTAATAACTATGTTCCTCATCGTTATCGTCGGATTTATCGCCCGGAAACTCGGGTTCATTGATAACAACGGCTCGAAATTTTTGTCGAATCTGATAATCTGCGTCGCGCAGCCTTTTCTGATTGTCGGCTCAATAACCGCGATACCGTACTCGCCTGAAAACCTGAAAACAGGCGGGTTTATAATGTTGATGAGCTTGATAATCCATGCCGTTGCAGGAGCGATTGCTTTTCTCGCGACGTTCAAAATGAAAAACCAGGACAGCCGCCGTATTACCGAATTCGGGTTGATGTTTGCAAATAACGGATTCCTTGGGTTTCCGATACTGCGGTCGATCTTCGGTGACATCGGGGTGTTCTGGGGCGCGTTTTACGTGATTATGTTCAATATTGTGACTTGGACATACGGCATGTTTGTCCTCGGCAAAGTAAGACCGGAAATAAAAATAAATCCCTTGAGGATTTTTTTGAACTACGGCATGACTCCGTGCATTATTGGAGTTACGCTGTTTCTATTGCGCGTAAGTATTCCCGCGCCCGTTGTGAGCGTAATGGGCTACATCGGCTCGATTTGCACACCGATTTCGCTGTTGATAGTCGGCGGTTTGCTCGCGACAGTGCCGTTTAAGCAGATGTTCACGAAACTGCACGTGTATTACCAGTGCCTCATCAAGCTGATGGCGATACCGTTGATAGTATTGGTGTTGTGCAAATTGGCGGGGATGGACTCGCAAATGGTGCTGTTCGGCACGACGATGGCGGCGTTGCCGTCGGCGACGAACGCCGCAATGTTCGCGGAACGGCACAGTCTCGCGCCCGATACCGCAGCGCACGGCGTAGGCATGACGACACTTCTGTCGGCGTTCACGATACCGCTGGTGCTGTTTTTGGTGGCATTAATCTAA
>WREN01000225.1 GCA_009779295.1 Oscillospiraceae bacterium
GAAACGTCTGAGCGATGAAATTTTGTCCTCATATATGACCACGCTGTCACGTAGAATTCTGATCTGCGAATTGCGCGTGATTTTGCCGTCCTGTACATATGAACCCGCGATAGTGCCGACATTCGGTACGTGAATGGTCTGCCTGACTTGGACATGTCCCATGATGATTTCTTTGAACGTCGGTGCAAGCAATCCTTTCATTGCCGCAGTAATTTCCTCTATACATTCGTAAATAATCCTATATGTTCTGATGTCAACGCCTTGGCGTTCGGCGGAATCCATCGCGTTTTTATCCGGACGCACATTGAATCCGATGATTATCGCGTTAGACGCGGCGGCGAACATAACGTCGCCTTCGTTGACGCCGCCCACTCCGGCGTGTATCACTCGGACTTTTACGTCGTCGTTACTCAATTTCTCAAGCGACGATTTAACCGCTTCCGCGGAGCCACCGACGTCCGCTTTGATGATGACGTTGAATTCTTTGACGCCCTCTGAAATCCTCGCGAATAAATCGTCGAGATTGACGTTCGCATTGACTTTAAATACTTCTTCTTTGATTTTTGATCTTCTTTGCTCGGCAAGCTCTTTAGCCATGCGCTCGTCGTCAATAGCGTTGAATTCGTCGCCGGCAAGCGGCACTTCAGACAGACCTATAATTTCAACCGGCGTTGACGGTCCTGCCGATTTTATCGCGTTGCCTTTGTCGTCCGTCATCGCTCTGACATGTCCGACCGACGTACCCGCGATCACTACGTCGCCGTTTTTCAGCGTACCGTTCTGAACGAGTACGGTAGCGACGGGACCGCGTCCTTTGTCGAGACGCGCTTCAATAATGATCCCCTTAGCGCGTTTATTCGGATTCGCCTTGAGTTCTTTCATTTCGGCTACGAGCAAAATATTTTCAAGCAGCGTATCCAAACCCATACGGGTATGGGCCGAAACCGGAACGCATATCGTGTCGCCGCCCCATTCTTCCGGAACAAGATTGTAATTTGTCAGACTTTGTTTTATCGAGTCAGGGTTCGCGCTGAATAAATCCATCTTATTTATCGCAACGATAATATCAATCTCCGCGGCTTTGGCGTGATTGATCGCTTCAACGGTCTGCGGCATGATGCCGTCGTCGGCGGCTACTACAAGGATCGCGATATCCGTAGCTTTCGCCCCGCGCGCCCTCATTGCGGTAAACGCTTCATGACCGGGAGTGTCGAGGAATGTAATATTTTTATCTTTTATATTAACCGTATATGCGCCGATATGTTGAGTGATACCTCCGGCTTCGCCTTCGGTGATATTCGTGTTTCTGATGGCGTCAAGCAGCGAAGTTTTGCCGTGGTCAACGTGTCCCATGACGACGACGACAGGCGCGCGTTCGGCAAGGTCGGCTTTATTTTCTTTTGCTTCCTCAAATAAACGTTCCTCAATGGTAATCACAATTTCGCGCGTCACTTTTGCGCCCAATTCTTCCGCGATGAGCGCGGCGGTATCGTAATCGATCACCTGATTTAAATTCGCCATAATGCCGAGCAGCATCAGCCTTTTAACGACTTCCGCCGCTGTCACTTTTAACTTCACGGCGAGATCGGATACTACTATCTCATCTGGGATCATAACGGATAACTGTTGCTTTTTAACTTTTTCCGCTTCAATTTTCTTCAGCTTTTCAATCGCTATGGATTCTTTATCATGCCTGTTGTCGCGGAAATTCTGTTTTTTAAGTTTTTGTTTATCAGGCGTCGATGAATACTTTGTTGTAACGTCGGGAGCTATTTTTTCGAGTTTCTCGTCGTACTTGGATAAATCAACTGTCGATGAACGCGTGTCAACAACTTTAGCGCCTGTAATACGGGTACGTCTGCTTCCCTCGTCGGTTTTTATTACCACAGGCTGGTTATTTTGCTGTTGAGGTTGAATTTTTTGTTGCTGCTGTTGGGGTTTATTTAATTGTTGTTTCGGTTTCGGCTGCTGCGGTTTATTGAATTGCGGTTTCACAAACTGCGGTTTGTTTTCGAATTTATTTTTTACAGGCGGCGTTACGACCGGTTCGGGAACCTGTTCCGGAACAGGCTCCGGCTCCGCAGCAGTTGGGATCGGTTCCGGCTCAACGACCGGTTCGGGCTGCGGTTCAGCGACCTCCACAATTACTTCTTCTTTTGCTTTTATTACAATTTTTCCGTCAATATAGTCGTTCAGTCCGACAAATTTTTTCTCCTGCGTCATTGAATTTATTATGATATTAAATTCGTCAGGCTCAAGCACCGCCATATGCGCTTTCCCCGTAATCCCGTTTTTTGCGAGGATATCCACAATTTCCTTGCTTTTTAAATCTAAATCTTTTGCTAATGTATTTATCCGATATTTTTGGTTTGATATCATATAATGCACCTCTCCTTTGCGGTTAAAAGCCGCTACATCCCATTATTATACTTAAAGCTTAAAGTTTGTAAAACTTTTTAATACCGCCGTAAAGTTTTTATCCGTAACGCATACTACAGATATATTGTTACTTCTCCCAATCGCGTGCCCCAATTCATCTGCTGTTACATCAATGATTTTATATTCTGATTTATAATAATCACAACAGTTGACGACACGTTTTTTGGTATTCTCCGATGCACCAGACGCTATCAACGTTAAATTCGAGTTTGAACCGGGAATGTTATTACGGATGGTATCGGTTATTTTGTCGGTTCCGACGATTATTTTACCTGCCTTTTTCGCAAGGCCCAACATATTAAGCAATTTGTTATCCATCTTTTACTAGCTCAGCTTCAAGCGCATCAAATACATCCTCAGGTATAACACAATCCAAATTCCGTTCAATCCGTTTCGATTTCCGCGCTTTTTTGAAACATTGGATATTCCGGCAGATATACGCGCCGCGCCCTGATTTCTTTCCTGTGAAATCCAGAAGCACCGTTCCGTCAGGCATCCTGACTACACGCAATAATTCTTTCTTTGGTTTTGATTCGTTACATCCGAGACATTTTCTCTCCGGTATTTTCTTTTTATTTGATGCACTGTTTTGCAAAGCCCTTCTTCACTCCCGTCAATTACTAATTTTTTACTCCGTTTTAATATCTATTTTACATCCGGTCAAATGCGCGGCAAGCCGCACATTCTGCCCTTCTTTGCCAATAGCAAGCGATAATTGGTCGCTGTCAACATATACCCGGCTCGATCTTTCGGCATCCATAACGACAGCCTTCACGACTGCCGGCGCCAATGCCGCTTTGATATATTCGGCGGGCGTTTCGCTGTATTTGATAATATCGATTTTTTCGCCGCGCAGCTCATCGACGATTTTAGCTATACGCATACTTTTCGATCCTATACACGCGCCGGTCGGGTCAACGTCGTTGTCCCTTGACATTACCGCCATTTTCGTCCTTGATCCCGCTTCCCTGATGATACCCATTATTACGACGACGCCATCCTGTATTTCCGGCACTTCAAGCTCGAATAACCGTTTAACCAAGCCTGAATGGGTTCTCGATAAAGTTACGATCGGACCTTTCGTGGTATCTTTTTTTACTTCCATAACGAACACTTTTATTTTTTGATTTTCAATAAACGTTTCGCCCGGAATCTGCTCGGTTTTCAATATCGTCGCGATACTTGTCCCTGTATCGACGATCACATTACCGCTGACAGGATCGATTTTATGTACGGTCGCGGTGATGATTTCTTCCTTTTTCTCTTCATATTCCTGTATCATTATGCCGCGTTCGGCTTCGCGAATGCCTTGAATTATGACTTGTTTCGCCGTGGAAGCGCTCAAACGACGGAAATTTTTCGGCTTTATTTCCACTTCCGCCGTATCGCCGATTGAATATTTTCTGCTGATTTTTAACGCTTCATCGGCGGATATCTGCGTTTTTTCGTCGGTAACTTCTTCGACAACCTCCATTAATTGATACATTCTGATGTCTTTTTTCGCGGCGTCTATGATAACTTTCACGTTAGTATTGCCGCCCTGATCTCTCTTATATGCGCTAATCAATGCCTGATGCACTTTTTCGAGCATATAATCAATTTTAATGCCCTTTTCTTTTTCAAGGAGTTCAAGAGCGGTAAAAAATTCTGTATTCATCTGTTTTACCTCTTCAATTTTTTATAATCATATATTGTTTTTGCTTTTGATATATCGCTGTTTTTAACGGTTATGTCATCTATAATTAAATAGTCGCTGGTAAATTCTTTTAATATCCCTCTTAATACATTTGAACCGTAATCTTTTTTGGCGAATAATTTTATTTC
>WREN01000226.1 GCA_009779295.1 Oscillospiraceae bacterium
AAAATTGATATATGCGTCGGTTGTATATGATTTAGGTTCGGTTTATAACTGGGGCAACTTATGGTTTTTCCACCAGTCGTTCATTGCCGGAGGAACAAGGGAATACGTTTCGAAATTCGCGGCGGTTGAAGACAAAATCATATCGGAAATGGAAGAAACCATCGAGGCAATGATGGATTATGAATAAACTACGGTTAGGCGCTCTCGGTTTAGGACCAAGGGGACGCAATATGATAAGCGCCTATTCTTCGCATGAAGAAGTGGAGATTGCCGGACTGTGCGATCTGTTCGACAAGAATTTAGAAGCTGCATTGTTGAAGTTGAATAACCCATCGTTACCCGTTTACAAGGATTTCGATGAAATGCTCGACGAATGTCAAATGGACGCCTTGTATATCGCGATGCCGCCGACGATACAGGTTGATTACGCTTGCAGGGCAATGGAACGCGGCTTGCACGTTTTATGCGAACCGCCGTGTACATACACGACAGACGAATGTTGGAAACTCGTCGATACCGTCGAAAAAACCGGAATACAGTACATGATGGCGGAACAGCTCCGCTACGGCTATTGCTTCAAGCAATGGCGCGAAATGTACGATTCCGGTGAATTCGGCAAGATGTTATTCGTAGAGGGGCAGTACACTCATTACGAAAAGTGGGGATTTTATACGCACAGGGAGACGGGCGACGTCGTGACAGATCTCGAAAATTTTGAAGCGGATAAAAGATATTCAGATATTAAATTCGATACTGATAAAAAATTTCAAGCAAGCGATTTCACAACGAATTGGCGTCACGATACTTTCTCCCATCCGATTTATTACCTGCCGCACGAACTCAGTCCTATTCTCAGTGTGTTCAACGACCGCGTTACCGAGGTTACGTGCTACGGCAACGAACTTGAAGTCGCGCTCATGCGCACGGAAAAGGACGCTATCATCCGCTTGATGACAGCGTTCTCGACATATTGCCATTCGGGGCATTGGTTTCATTTCATGGGATCTAAAATCGGCGTGGAATCGAGCCGTATCGGCTACGACGACTTTGCGATAAGCGTTCCACTGTTATGGACGAAAGACAACGGTTGGGAAAAACGTCCCGATTGGACATACGCTCATACCGACGCGGAAGAACTCGCGCGCAACAGCGGTCACGGCGGAATGGATTGGTATCCGATCCGGAATTTCGTGAACATGATCCTGCACGGCGGTCCGAATACGATGGACGTTTACAGGGCTGTAGAAACCGCCGCTCCCGCAATCATCGCCGCGCAATCCTGCGAGCTCGGCGGCGTGAAACTGCAAATACCGGATTTCCGCGCAAAATATGGGCGCGATATTAACAAGGCGTATAAAATCTAAGGAGATTTATGGACTATTTCTTTGTATTAATAATTGTTCTAACCATAGCGATTTGTATTTGTCTGTATAAAATTTATCAGAAACGCGTTGTCAGCCCCGATTGGAGTTTCCGCATAATTCTTGAAAAATGTTTCGGATTTTCGGCAATACTCGGATTCTTTTGCTGTTCATTGTTTTTCATTTTTAACGGATGCAAGGTTGAAATAAATTTATTCTCATTTGTTGTCGTAGCAATACTCGCGTTTATTTATTTCATAGCGAATATTTTTTCCATTGTAATACTTTCACGCGGAAAAATCGCGATTTATTCACTTTTTAATTTGCTTGGCGGATTGATGTTACCGTTTATCGCCGGCGTATTCTTCTGGAATGAAGAATTAACGATATTTAAAATCATCGGAATGATATTCTTAACGGTATCGCTTTTCATGCCAGCGTTTGAAAAAGATGATTCCGCAAAAAATACAAAAATATTTTACATATTATGTATCGGCATATTTATATTGACCGGACTTGCGAACATTCTGATGAAATACCATCAAACGTCGCCGCAAGCACACATAGAAGCACAGAGTTTTCAAATTCTGTGCGACACGATCATTTGTGTAGTAAACACGATATTGTATTTTGTAATGCGAAGAATAAACAGGAAATTACCGTTAGCGACTTTGCAAAAACCTGGTGAAAAATCTTTCCATTTAATAAATGTTTTAATATTAATTATCTATGCGTTAATCGGCAGCGGATCGTACATCGTCCAGCTTTGGGTAGCTGAAACTCTCGACGCTACGCTGCTTTTTCCGTTAGTAACCGGCGGTTCGATAATCTTCACGGTGATATTCGGGTGGATATTCTTTAAAGAAAAGCCCGGCAAATTAATGGCGGTAAGCACGGTGATAGCGTGCGTCGCGACGGCATTGTTTTTGTTTTGATTATAAAAAATGTAGGGGCGGCAAATTGCCGCCCGCTCGTGTGTTTATCCGTAAATTCTTTGCACCGAATCAAGTATAATTTTTAAATTCCCGCCATCAATATCACAAGCATATTCAATTACATTTTTAATAATATCCAGAGAGTTAGCTTGTATAGATTCAAATCTTTCTATCGGTTTGAGATCATCATACATTTTTTCAAGAAATCTTAATGTTTGTTGGTTTGTAACTTCGCGATTTTTTACGATTTCACCTATAGCTACTGCTCGTGCGTCAGCTACGTTTACGTATTCACCTGTATAGATTTCAAAATCTTTTAATGTATGTAAAGCTTCTCGAATATAATCTGAGTCTTCTATTATCATATCGATTCGCTTAAGAATATTTTCCATTGTCGGTACTTGTTGCATTGTATTATTAATAATTTCGTTATCCATTATATTATCCTCCAAAATATTTTTGTTATTATTTTTATTTGGCGGACACGCAAGGCATATTGTGTTTTCATTTACAAAGCGTGCCCTGCCATTTTTCACGAGCCCTTTGGCTCGTTTCGGATAGGTCGCTTCATATTCATTGACGTTCTCATCTACTACTTGTACGTTTTTTGTAATGGGTATCTCCCCCTAATAGTATATAGCGGACTGCCGTTTTTTTGTTATGGGTGCCTCCCCAAATCCATAAAGTTATTGTATCATATAAATAAAGAAATGTCAATATTTTTGTTGACATTTGTAATATAAAGCATTATAATTGTTATATGCAAGGGCGCGTTAGGGGTTATCCTTCCGGTAGAACGAAGCATTACCTTCATTCTACAAGGTAAGGAGGAGATAATATGGTTTAATTACGTTACATATAATGAGTTATTCATGCTGTGTACATTGATCATAGCGATTATTAATCTTTTATTATTAATTAATAAGAGAAAAAAATAACCGCCCCCACTCCCACGGTCGGCGGTTATTTTTCTAAGTAATCGTTCTATCGGAGGATAACCTTTAATGGTTACGCTCTTGCATAATGCAATTTATTGCATTTTTATTATAGCACGTTTTAATGTGTTTGTCAATCTTTTTGTTGACGCAGAGTAATATTTGTGTTAAACTTAATTAAAGGAGATGATTTTATGACTTACCGCGAAAATTACATACGCACAATAACTTTTAATTATCCGAAATGGCTTGAATATAACATAACTCTTATTCCGGCGATGTGGGCCGTATATAAAGGCGAACTGGAAGAAATTGTTTTAAAATATCCGAGGGCTTTCGGCGGCTATACAAAAGGCAGTGTCGATTACAATAACATGGATTTTTCGATAGAACTGATCGACGATAATTTCAAAATCGACGCATGGGGCTGTAAATGGCATTATCCGCTCCGTTATATGGACGGAATCGTCGTCGGGCATCCGCTTGAGGATATTTCCAAACTTGATACGTTTGTACCGCCCGTGCCGAATGTGCCCGAATTGAACGACGATCAATGGGAGCAGGAGAGAAAAAACACTCAGGCGATAAAGGATTCGGGCGGAATCGTGTCAGGCGGTACCGAACATGGATTTTTGTTCCTGCGCCATACTTATTTACGCGGGTTCGATAACGCCATGTTCGATTATGCGGACGAGGATTCGGCTGATAATCTCAAACGCATATACGATATGATTGTTGATTATAACATGAAAATTGTAAATTATAACATAAAACGCGGAAACGATATAATGTACTTTGCCGAAGATTTAGGAACGCAGACCGGAACGATAGTAAGTCCGGAAACGTTCAGGAAATGGGTGAAACCGGCATATTCAGCCCTGATGCAACCATGTAAGAAAGCGGGAATGTATATCGCTTTGCACAGCGACGGCAAAACGCTCGATATATTGGAGGACCAAATCGAAGCGGGAGTAGATATCGTGAACCCGCAGGATTTATGTAACGGTATCGACGAATTGACG
>WREN01000227.1 GCA_009779295.1 Oscillospiraceae bacterium
GCGGGAATGTATATCGCTTTGCACAGCGACGGCAAAACGCTCGATATATTGGAGGACCAAATCGAAGCGGGAGTAGATATCGTGAACCCGCAGGATTTATGTAACGGTATCGACGAATTGACGCGGCGTATTAAAGGCAAAGCATGTATTAATCTTGACGTTGACAGGCAATCCGTGATTCCTTACGGAACACCGAAAGATATTGACGATTTGATTCACGAAGAAGTTGAAAAACTCGGTTCACGAAAAGGCGGATTGATGCTCATATGCGGGTTATATCCTCCAACGCCGATGCGAAATGTCGAAGCGCTTGCACAGGCGATGGAAAAGTATTCGACGATGTGGCTTCCGGGTCAATAAAAGGAGTGATTTTTCTATGAACGTAACAAAAAAAGATATAGTTGATGGTCTTAAAAACCTTTTCCCTGTTGAAAATCCTACAATGCTCGTACACAGCTCGCTTAAATCATTCGGTACAGTGGATGGCGGCGCAGATACGGTTATCGACGCGCTTCTTGAAGTTGCCGGAATGGGAACGGTAGTCGTTCCGACGCTGACTTTCGGAAGTGTTGACGAAAGCGCGCCGTTTTTCGATGTAAGAAACACGCGTTCCGATACAGGTTACATAACGGAAGTATTCCGAAAATTACCGGATTCGAGAAGGTCGCGGCATGTTACATCGTCCGCCGCCGCAAACGGTCCGCAAGCGGAATATATGACTTCCGGACATATGTCAACGCCGGGTAATGAAACCTCACCGTACTGGCGTATAATGGATTTCGACGGTTATGTGTTGTTTTTAGGTGCGAAATTCGGCTCTAATACGCTGTTTCATTGCGCGGAAGAAGCAGTAAATCCGCATTATATGCGTTATAAAACAATCGAAAATGCGCGTATAATCGACCAAAATAACAATGAATTTATCCATAATTTTATCAGATATAACTGCGGACAGACGGGTATTAACAGGTATCTTATGAATATGGAACCGGTTTTCCGCGACAGGGGAGTTATCAAAGATATGCAAATAGGCAACAGCCACGTTATGCTTATTCGCGCGATAGATAATTTCGAAATAAGCTGCGAAATCCTTATAAACAATCCTGATTATATTTTGCAGAAAAGGGTTTGAGATAATGATAATAGACTGCCATATTCACGTCAAAGGCGGCGATGAATTCCGCACGGAAAACACCGCCGAGGAAATAATACCGGTTCTGGATATATCCGGTATCGATAAAGCGGTGGTTTTTGCTATGTGTACAGATCCGGTTACCGCTTTGCAAATGGTTTACAAAGAAGTATGCAAGTTTCCGAACCGGCTGATCGGATTCTCTTACGCACGACCGATGTATGACCGCAGCGTCAAAGAAGTATTGCGTGAAGGCTTTGAAAAATACGACATGCGCGGGATCAAAATCCATAAAGGCGAAACCATAATACATCCTGATGTAGCGGGTCCGGTATATGAAATCGCAATTGAATACGATTATCCTTGTATTATGGATACCGGCAACGACCTTAACGCGGCATACGCGGTTATAAAAAAGTATCCTGAGTTGAAGCTGATACTCGCGCATCACGGCGTTCCTGGAGGCAGCGTTACGGCGATCAATTCGGTTATCGATTTTGTCAAAGATTATCCGAACGTTTATCTCGACACGGCTTATATGCCGACATATTGGAAAATCCGCGATGCGGTGAATAAACTGGGTTCGGAACGCATTATATTCGGCTCTGACGGAATCTTACTTGACCCGCGCACAGAATTGAAAAAGATAGAAGTTCTTGGGTTTAATGACGAACAGCTTGAAAATATCCGGTGCAATAATATTAGGAAACTTATAAAAATATAAAACACCCGGCGCTGCGGCGCCACCCTCTTTACCCGCGTCAACAAATTGACGCTAAAGAGGGCAAGGAAAAGGACGTACCTAATCCCTGCCCTCTTTCGTAAAGAGGGTCCGCCCGCAGGCGGGGGTGTTTTTTATTAAGGCAAAGCCAATATCTGATCCGCGTATTTTATCAATTCCGCGGTAGCCGCAATATTCATTCCTTCATAATATGAAGCAAACCCCTTTGATGTTTTAAAGTATTCAAGCAGCGAGTAACCGTAACCCTGGAACCCTGAGAACGCAACGCCGAAGTTATAATAAACGCTGTTGAGAATAATTTCCAGCATCTTCTGCGCGTCATTGTCACGCGTACCCTTTTGAGTGATAGTTTTTTCAAGGTATGCCGGATATACAAATTCCCTTCCGTAATATGCCAATGCTTCCATGACCATACCTGTACGCTCAGCGTCCTTGATTGTCAGCGGCACAGCGACAACCAGTCCGCCGCCGCAAGTTCTGTAATCTTTTTGATTTTCATCATACTTCGGAACCGGAACAATACCGTAATCTACATTACTTTCGCGCATGTAAGCGTATGTAGTTTGGTGGATAACATGGGGCATAAATATACAGCCGCCGTTAGCAAATACTGTATAGTCTGTCCAGCCGTCAGGACATAACGAGCCTTGGCTGTTTATAAAATAATCCTTCAATTTATCAAACATTGTAGCGGTGCGCGTACTGTAGAAAGAAACTTCCGGATAATTGTCCGCATTTTTGGTTGTTATCGGCACCCAATGGTTAGCTATTGCGTATATCGACGCCATTTGCGAATATATTCCGTATAAGTCGTCTGTAAATTGCATGGTTTCTTCATCATTTTCCCAGATACCGTCTCTTACGCCGTTACCGTTTAAATCAATCCAAAAATCTTTCGTCATTGCAATCAACGTATCTATATACCATTTGTTATCGTAAACGAGCTGGTAAGGATCCTGCAAACTATAATCGACAATATATTTTTTATTGAAAAAAATACAAGAAATCTGCCCGTAATTTGACAACGCAATATCGCCGGTCATGAGATAAACATTATTTCCGACGGATAATTCGTTATAAATATACTGGTTCCACCAGGGACTTTTATAATTTATATGCGGAACTTCTGAAATGCGCAGGAAATACCCTTCGGCAGATAAAAACGTCATGTTGTAGGTATTGCCCGTAAACATATCGAAATCATCGTCGCCCGCCAGAACGCTTTTCGTTATCAACGAGCGGCATTCATCGTTGCCCCATACTCCGATAACGGTATTGATTTTAACATTAAACAGTTCTTCAACATTTTTGTTGCGGTCGTATACGGCGTCATTGACCAAATCGCCCGTCAGAGCTTCCGCATGGTGTTCGCCTCTGTATGCGCTGTGGCTGTAACTGTTGATCGAAAAGGTATAACCGTTATAATTTTTATCAGTCGGAACATTAAGTAGGGTTCCTTCATTATTTTCAGTATTACCGTTTTCATTATTTTCAGTATCCGTAGAGTTGTCCGAGGTATTAGAGCATGCTGTGATTAGGATCGAGCCAAATAACAGGATTAATAATAGGATCGCTATTGATTTGGTTTTTTTCATATTCATCCTCTTTCTTACACTTTTGGCAAATATTGCCGAGTGTATAATTATATATATATTTTAATATATATATAATTATTTGTCAAGAGGTTTTTATAAAAATAATTAATATTTCCTTAATGAACAATTTTATAATTGACCAAAAAGTAACTGTACCGCGAGCGAAACGAGAACCACCAACGAAGATATAATGAAACCGTGAAACATCGGTTTAACGCCCGATAACGCAACTTCTTTAAAATTCGTTTTCAAACCGATAGCTCCGAGCGCCATTATCATTAGGAACTTGCTTACCTGTGTGATTATAGAACTCACGTTATCGGGGATAACTCCTGTACTTTTTATCAGAACCGCTCCAAGGAAGAATAAAATGAAATACGGGAATATTTTTTTGAAGTTTACTTTGTTAGTGCGTTGATTCACAAACGAAAACGCAATCACGGTCGGAATTATCGCCAATGTACGGGTTAATTTGACAATGACAGAGAACGCGCCCGCCGCGTCGGAGAAAGCGTATCCCGCCGCTACAACCGAAGCGGTATCGTTTACGGCCGTACCCGTCCACAATCCGTAACCCGCGTCGCTCATCCCTAAGAATTTTCCGGCGAGAGGGAAGAGGATAATCATCAATACATCGAACAAAAACGTAGCCGATATGGCGTAAGCGACGTCTTTATCCTCCGCTTCGATTACAGGCGCGATAGCGGCGATAGCCGATCCGCCGCAGATTCCTGTGCCCGCCGAAATTAAACCGGAGAGCTTCCAATTCATTTTGAGCAAC
>WREN01000228.1 GCA_009779295.1 Oscillospiraceae bacterium
TAGTAACGTATGTACTTGAATTGAGTGCGGAGGTCGGATTTTCTTTTTTACCCATACGCGCCGTAGCGACTCCGATAATCGAAGACAGCAAACCTATTGCCGCGTAGCAAAATACTATCTCAACGCAGTTTCCGCCGACGATACCGGTTGCGTCCAGCGCGCTTCCCATAACCAGCGCGGCAGCCATCGAAGCGACGTTTGAGTCGAACAAATCCGCGCCCATTCCCGCGACGTCGCCGACGTTGTCCGCGATAACCGCAGGGTTGCGCGGATCGTCTTCAGGGATTCCAAGTTCAACCGCCGGCTTTCGCGAATAATGCCAAAGACGACGCGCCGAAGCTGAATCCGAGCAGGGCCGTTGCGTTACCGGTAATCCAGAATACCAGCGAAACGCCGAGTAATGATGACCCGACGACTGCCATACCCATAACCGCGCCGCCTCTGAATCCGCACAGGAATGAAGGCTTTATACCTTTCGTAGCCGCGACTGCCGTGCGTGTGTTAGCTATAGTCGAAACGGCTATACCGATTTTCCCGGCTAACGCTGAGAATAACGTGCCGCACAAATACGATACAAGCATCATAATGTTTGGAACGAAATCACCTTTCCAAATAGGTGAAGGGAGAAGAATCAAAATCAATAATCCTGTAATACCGGCGAATCTCGCCATAACTTTATATTCCCGGTTCAGGAAAACTTCGGCGCCTTTTTTGATATAACTTCCGATTTCATTGATCCGGTCATTTGTTGAAGGCTGTTTTTTCACCCAGCCGTAAAGAAAAACGGCAAAAAGAAACGCGAGAACTGAAACTCCAATTGAAGATATTAAAAAAATTCTCAGTTCGTTCATAAAATCGTCCTTCTTTCATAATAAATTTTAAATAATTAATTATATTTATGAACCATATAAATATTATATTATAATTTTAAAAAGATATATATATAATTATATATATAATGTTAATTTAATGTTAATTTAACTTTTTATTTTAAAAATTCATCTCATAAAATTTTTTCAAATCGTTGATAAACGGTTTTTCCGTATTTGATAAAGCACTGTATTCATGATGCCCGAAAACCAGCATCGAACCGAACAACGGCGCGTTCAAACGTATGAAACGGTTATATTTTCCCGAACAGGTATAAAGAAACGGAACGGCAAGAGTATTCTTCAATTCTAAATTTCCCCGCAGGATTTCGAGCTGCTGTTCTTTACTTACGCAGGACGAAATGATTTTAACGATATCCGCCCCTCTTGATTGGATCTCTAACGCCAAAGACAAAACCTGTTCGGTATTAAACTCAACGCCTGCGTGAGCGGACATCAATACTTCCGCTCCCATAGCGTGAAACTCTTTTATCAATTCTTTCTGTTTATAAATGATATCCGGACGCATGGATATTTCCTGCGGCTTCGCCGTTGCAAACGGCGCGCCGCTTAAATACAAACTGCTCTGCGGATCGCTGTCGTACATATACACCGGAATATCGACGCTTCTAAATCCTGCGCGAACGGCTTCAATTATCGTTTCCCAATTGCTTGTACGGTAATGCCACGTCGTAATATACCGCGCTGTGGTCGTGAGCTAATCCGAAATGAACCGCTTTAATTCTTTTAGATTTCATTTTACAATTAATACCACCTTTCCAATACTCTTTCCATCTTCCAATAATTTATGCGCGTCTTCTGCCATTTCGATAGGGAATGTTTTAAAAATCGTAGGGCGTATTTCGCCAGAACTTACTTTCGGCCATACTTCGCTGACAAGTTTCGCCAATATTTCCGCACGGCTATAACGATGATGAGCAACAACTCAATCAGCATAACGGAAATATCAGAAAAGTTAGGTTTTTCATCGATTTCATATTTCCGTAAAATCTTCAAAAAAATAACGGGGAAGTCTCCCCGTGAATATAAAAAAGTTTATATTTTTAAATATTGACATATACGTATGATTGTGGTATTATATAAATAGTACGGGGGTGTAGCTCAGTTGGAACGAGCACTTGAATGGCATTCAAGGGGTCAGG
This sequence comes from Oscillospiraceae bacterium, assembly GCA_009779295.1. Classification (GTDB taxonomy): domain Bacteria; phylum Bacillota; class Clostridia; order Oscillospirales; family CAG-272; genus WREN01. The sequence goes on from WREN01000228.1 coordinate 2,033, forward strand.
GGTTCAACTCCCCTCATCTCCACCATCGAAAAGCCTTGAAAATATTATATTTTTAAGGCTTCTTTTTTATTTATAACAGGGTATTAAAGTAGATGGTGCCAATGTAGGAAACTTTTTAAAAATAACTATGCATTATACATCTTAGATAAATCTTGCAAAGTAAACAAATTGTGAATTCCCGCCATAACTATTGACAGAGACTCATTTATGTGCTATACTATTAAATAATCTGCTATTACAGCATATTTACTCTTTGCACTGCATTTAGCTACAGTACAGAATGAACAGGCGATAAACTTTCCCCATTTTTGGGTGTGCGTTTATGGGGCTGGGTCGCGCGTTATTGCGGCAACAGATGATTTTTATTTTGCATCTGTGGGACATTTGGATTATGTGTTCCATAGGTGTGTTTTTTTATTCTCCGGAACATTATACTGGGTAAGAAAGTGCCATAGAGCTATCTTAAAAATTTTGACAAAAGAGGTAGTTATTTATGACAAACAAAATTGATTCCGGAGGACTTACTTCCGCTGAAGCGGTTTCACTTCAAGGGAAACACGGAAAAAACGAGCTATCAAAACAAAAGAAAGAAAATTTCGTTAAAAAAGCATTTGAAATCATAAGCGAGCCGATGTTTATGCTGCTTATTTTCGCTGCGGCAATTTATTTTATTCTCGGCGAAGCGGTAGACGGCGCGATTATGCTTCTATTCGTCCTTTGTACGATCGGCATTGAAATTTATCAGGAACTGAAAACCGATAAAACATTAAACGCGTTGAAAGATTTATCCGCGCCGCGCGTTGACGTTTTACGCGACGGCAAAAAAATAAAAATTTCCAGCGTTGATCTTGTGCCGGGCGATATTATGATGATTCACGAGGGCGTGAAAATTCCCGCGGACGGTTATATTATCAAGTGCAGCGATTTATGCGTCGATGAATCGCTCTTGACCGGTGAATCCGAAGGCGTTTGGAAAAACGCTGACGGGTATTGTTACGCGGGAACGCTTGTCACACAAGGATCGGCAACTGTCCGCGTGGAAAAAATCGGCAGCAACACCGAATACGGGAAAATCGGTACGCATTTAAACGAAGCACGAACGGTAAAAACTCCCTTGCAAAAACAAATCGGTAATATCGTCAAACTCTGCGCCGCTATCGCCGCCGTATTGTTCGTATTGGTCGGCGTGTTTACTTGGTTCAACATACCCGATCACCTATTCGGCGAGAGAATAATTGAGAGTATCATTTCCGGTATCACGCTCGCGATGGCTATGATACCAGAAGAGTTTCCGGTTATTTTAACCGTATTCATGTCGATGGGAGCATGGCGGCTGGCAAAGAAAAATTCGTTAGTCCGCAGATTGCCCTGCGTTGAAACGCTCGGAGCGGTTTCCGTTCTGTGCGTCGACAAAACCGGAACTATCACCATGAACAAAATGACCGTCCGGGAAACCTGGGCGGCGGACGACGATATTAATAACCTAAATGAAATCATGGGGCTTGCCTGTGAAACGGACGCATACGACCCGATGGAGAAAGCTATGCTTGAACATTGCGAAAAACTCGGTATCACCAAAAAACATCTTTTCGACGGCAAATTGGTTTCCGAGTATGCTTTCACCAGCGAATTAAAAATGATGGGGCATATCTGGCACCACGACGGCGAAATAATCATAGCAGCGAAAGGTTCGCCGGAACAAATACTCACTATTTGCAGTTCTTCCGGTAATGAAAAGAAACATTACGAAAATAAAATACGCGAAATGAGCGGGCATGGTTTGCGGGTTATCGCTGTAGCGACAGCAAAATTGCACTGCGAAAACGATATACCCACGGATTTACAGGATTGTTCCCTCAACTTTTGCGGATTGATCGGGCTTGCCGACCCTCCGCGTGAATCGGTTAAGAATGATATTGCCACTTGTTATAAAGCCGGGATCCGCGTTGTAATGATAACGGGCGATAACGGAATAACCGCCGCGTCTATCGCGAAACAAATCGGCATGAATAATTTTGATTTAATCGTCACGGGCGATATGCTTGAACAAATGACAGACGATGATTTGCACGAAAGCGTCAAAACCGCGAGCATTTTCTCGCGCGTAAATCCGGAACATAAAATGCGGATCGTCAAAGCGTTCAAGGACAACGGCGAAATCGTAGCTATGACGGGCGACGGCGTAAACGACGCGCCCGCGTTGAAATACGCA
>WREN01000229.1 GCA_009779295.1 Oscillospiraceae bacterium
CTTTGGATATAATCGTTGATTTGAAGCTGCTTTTCATAATTGATTTGTTTTGCTACAAGTTTTTTATACTCGTACCCGCAAATATGGTTCGCGGTCGCCTGCAATAGTTCACCGATGTCGTTGATTTTATCTGCGAATGATTCTTTTGTCATAGGACCGGCTATCAAGTATTTTATTTTATCTTCACCGATTATTTGCGCTATGCAAAAAATTTTCTCTGTATTACATAAATACATATATTTACCGCCGAGCTGGTCCGTTTGAAAAACGGCATGACGGTGCATATTAATACAATCAAGTGAATTTTTACAATCCGAACAATTCATTCCGCATGAATTAATATTGTAAAAAATTGATCCGTCGCTGTTTATCAGCATACAACCGCATCTGATTACGTTATCAAACGCATTTATCAGATTAACGGTATTTTGACTGATTTGAGTATTGATCATTTAAAAGACCCATTCCTTATTTTAATAATTATATCACCATTATGATTTAATTAATGTAAAAAAATTATTATATTTTGTAATATAATATTATAATATAACTGTCGCGCCATATAATTTTTTCACCAATTTTATAAACCTCTCTACCACGTCGTCAATGGCGAACTCCGGATATCCGGTTATATAAGATTCTACTTTGTTATTGAAATTCTTGTACCAATGTTCACTTATACCTTTTTTACCCAATAGCGCGCCCATGATACTTCCCGCCGTAGCGCCCGTGCAGTCGTTGTCAAGCCCCATCGCAACAACTTCCGAAATCACTTTCGTGAAATCACCGCCGCCCATCATCAATCCGAATACAACCAGACACGCGTTGTTATTCGTATGCACAACGTGCATACCCGCAAAGCGTTCGTCTACGGCTTTTCTCGCATCAAGATAATTATGAATTTCCGGCGATTTTTCAAGCGCCCAGACAATATCGTTGTACAGCGCGCACTCGCTCGGAATTTCGCTCAAACCTATCCTGACCGCTTCTTCGGCGGTACCGACCGCGAAAGCCGCCGCTTCAACCGCCGCGAAAAACATTGCGCCGTATATACCGTTGCGGCGATGGCTCAGGTACGCGTCTTTATGCGCCAGTTCCGCGGCCTTTTCGGGATAACCCGCGCAGGCGTATGCCCACGGATCGCTCCGTATATCCGCGCCTATCCATTGAACGAACGGGTTGTCAATATCGGCAGCCTCATATGCCGATATGCCTTTTTTCAAATTTTTCAGCGCAACATCCTCCGCCGTACAAGCGACCGGCAACAATTCCAACCAGGCCTTGCCTACATCTTCCGTGGTTAAGTTATAACCGTATTTCTCCAATATCAGCAAGCCCAACAGCGTATACGTTACATCGTCGTCAACGCCGACACTTTCCATTGCGGATTTTGTGTATTTTTTACGCAGAGTTTTTCCGTATTGTATGCCTTCCATATTGTAAACGCCGTTCCAATAATCCACCGGCGGGAAAGCTGTATTTGTATCTCCGGCTAATTTTCTCATGGCTTCAACGGACATCCCCTCTACGGGTACTCCCAATATACAACCGGCGAATCTGCCCAAAACGGCTCCCGCCATCTTGTCATAAATATCATCGGGGATTTTATCCCAAAGTTTGCGCGGACCGTCTGTACGGAGAGATTTGATCGTTTCGAGATCGTTCGGTTCTTTCAGAGACGGTTTCTCCAGCTTGTCAATTTGTTTAGTGTATTCACCGATCGTCTTTAACAATTCATCGTAGATTTTCTTTACTTCATTGTCTGCGCCGTACTCGATTTTCAAATCAGAATATAACTTGAACGCCGCAAGGGCTTGATTCACTTCTGATAAATTTAAATATTGATACATTTTGTTTTATTTACACTCCTTGACATAATTATTTTTTTATATTATAATTTATAATATACGAACAAGAAAACTTTGGGGTTGACGCTTTGAAACTCAGATACCTGATAATAGAATTATTACTAATTATTTTAGCGGGAATTTTTATATATATTTTCAGCTTGAATTTAATGATTGTCGATGAAATTACATTAAGTCCCACCAGTTATGATATACAGACAAATTCTTATCAACCAGAAACAACTCAAACGGATTTGCTTACAAACGTAAACTACATAACTCTGTCGTTTGTCGGCGACTGTATGCTCGCCTCGATGTACGGAAGCGAAGGGTTTCAAACATTTAACAAACTTGCAAATGAAGTACCGCCCGAATATTTTTTTGCAAACGTAGCGGAATTATTTGCTTCCGACGACCTGACGATCGCCAACTGTGAAAATATTTTTACAGATAACAATGAACTGTTACCGATTATAAAGGATCATGACCCGGCATATTGGTATAAAAGCAAATCCGCAAACGCCGAAATTTTTAAAAAAGGCAATATTGACGTCGTTTCATTGGCGAACAATCACATCTACGATTACGGTTCCGAGGGAAGATCCGATACAATAACCGCGCTTGAAAACGCCGGGGTTATTTGGGGCGATTCCAACCGCCCGTTATATTTTGAAATAAAGGGGTTGAAAATCGCTTTATTGTGCACTACTATAAACACTATCGGGTACGTTGCTCCCATAATTGATTGGCTCAACGACGCAGAAGCGGATTACAAAATTATTTACTATCACGGCGGGATCGAAATGATGCACGAACCGGATCCGAAACATATAAACGCGGCGCGTGCGTTGGCTGATAACGGAGCGGATTTGGTTATCGGACATCATCCGCACGTTTTGCAGCCGGTGGAAAATTATAATGGTGCTACCATTATCTACTCGCTCGGCAATTTTATTTTCGGCGGCGGACGGCCGGAGAACCGTTCCATCATATTTCAAGTGACGTTATGCGTAGTTGACGGTGAAATTTTATCAAAGGAAAATAAAATCATTCCGGTATATTGCTATGCCGAAGATTACCAACCGGCAATCATTGAAGATGAAACGCATAAACAGAAAGTGATCGATTTTATGCGCGGATTAACAGAGAAACCAATTTAATAAAACAAATTTTTGGAGGAATTAATTATGAAATTCAACATGGACAAGTATCCCATCAGTTTCTGGAACACGATCAATATGAAAGCGGCCAAGTCCGATATGGTCGAGACGTGGAGGGATTTAGGTATCACGCTCGCGATGTCCCCGTCATACGAACCGGACGATTACGGCAAAGTAACGGAAATGCTCGATCGAGCAGAGAAATTAGGCATCAAAGTAATCCTGTGCGATTACAGGACGCATTGGCGCAGGCTTACGAAAAACGGCGTCACAGCTTATACATCCGATTTCAAACAAGCGGTTTCGGAATACGGCAATCACCCAGCGGTGTTCGGATTCTTTGTAGGCGACGAGCCGGACGCGCCGGATGCAGCCGACGCGTTTCTTGCGGTTAAAATCCAACAGGAAGAAGCGCCGCATCTAATAGCATATATAAATTTGCTGCCGTGGTTTGATTGGATCGGCGAACGCATGGGAACCGATACGTTGGCGAATTATCTTGACCGCGTCGCAAATGAGGGAACGGCAAAACTATTGTCTTACGACTGTTACGCGCAAATGTGGGACGGTGAGCGCGGCTATCACGACTATTTCAACAATCTGCGCGAATACTACGAAGCGGTGAAGCGTTTGAATCTGCCGTTCTTCAATATAGTGCTGTCGTGCGGGCATTACGCTTACCGTTGCCCGTCAAAGGACGATATGCAATGGCAGTTGGGGACGTCCGTAGCTCACGGCGCGTCGGGCGTTTCGTGGTTCTTCACAGAGCTGCCCGGCATTTGGGACAATTACCGCAACGCGCCCATCAATCAGCTCGGCGAACGCACCGAACAGTTCGGCTGGATATCTGAAGTCAATAGAGTTTTTAATAACTACTGCGGCGAAACGATCCATAAAAACAATCTGGTTATCGATACCTGCTATCACGTCACTAAAGCATACGGCGGCTTACCGTTGTTTGAACCGTTTGGGAATGTACTCAACGTTAAGAGCGAACAGCCGGCCGTGTTCTCACGTTTCCACGACGATAACGGCGGCGTTTACTATATCACGTGCGTGAATTCGCCGTTCAATACCGCATCGATAACCATGACGTTCAAGGCGGACGTTAACATTGAACGCTGTGCTTACGGCAATACTTTCGCAAAAATTCATGCGCATACCGACCCGATCGGCAAAATGGAAGGAGAAGGCGGGCAGACGATCAATATA
>WREN01000230.1 GCA_009779295.1 Oscillospiraceae bacterium
CCCATGCTGCGGTACAATTGTTCCGCCGCTTCCTCCGAGAACAACCGCTCACCGTAAGGCGGATTACAAACGACCGTGCCGCGCCTGCCGTCCGTTTTGATCGTGAGCGCGTCCTTCCTGAACGCCTTGACATGATTTTCCATTCCGGCGTTTTTCACATTGGTTTCGGTCAGCTTCACGCAATCAAGGTCAATATCCGTCGCGAACGCTTCGAATTTGCTATCCCTCTTTATAAGCGACAATGCTTCCTCCCGCGCTTTGCTCCAACTGCTCGCCGGGATTTGCGGAAACGTTTCCGCAGCGAAACTGCGTTGCAAACCGGGTGCTGTATTCGTCATCAACAGAGCGGCCTCAAGCGGAATCGTACCCGAGCCACACATCGGGTCCCAGAACAGCACATCCTCGCGCGGTCTGGAAATCGCAGCCAACGCCGCCGCGAGCGTTTCCCGCAACGGCGCGATACCGGCTTGCGGACGGTAGCCGCGCTTATGCAGCGGCGTACCGCTCGTGTCGATCATAAGCGTCACAACGTCGTTGAAAATGAAAAACTCAATTTGATATTTTACTCCGGTTTCTTTGAAGATTGAAATGTTATATTTGGATTTCAACCGCTCAACGACGGCTTTTTTGATAATACTCTGGCAATCGGGAATACTGAACAGCTTGCTTTTAATGCTGTGACCTTTAACCGGGAACTCGTCGTCGATACCGATCCACTCCTCAAACGGCAGACTTTTCGTACCCTCAAACAATTCATCAAACGTAACGGCGTTAAACTTCCCCATGTTGATAAACAATCGTTCGGCGTACCTGAACCACAGATTGCAGCGAGGAATCGCGTCGATGTCACCCTCAAATGTAACCCGCCCGTCAATGGTTTCAATGCGTTTATAACCGAGCGCGTCGATTTCGTCGCCCAAAAATTTTTCCAATCCGAAAAGGCATGTCGCAGTAAAAATCATAAATTATCCTTTCAAACCCTTTTTCGTGTACGCCACGATAAACAAAACCAACAACACAACAATGTTCGCCAATATAACCAACAGGGGTTTCCAAATGCTCACTGAAAAATCGTTCACGATCACGTTTATTTGTTGGGTATACAGAATCCCCGCGAATTTTTCGATCGTTTCGTTAAAAGCGGCAAGCATAGGCGTGAATCCTACCAGCACCGAAGCGGGCATAGCTAAAGCAGTCGCCGACTGACGGTTTTTGGAATATATACCGATCGTCGCGCCGAGCAGTATGGACGCCGCGACGCCTGATACCATAATGGCAAGGAATTTCATGGTTTCTATAAACGTGAAGTCGCCTATCAAAGCAAAAACCACAGAAGTAACCGTTCCGGCAAGCAGGTAGAAGCAGCCTGTCCCGATTAAATATTGGTGCGGCTTTACGCCTGCTATGACGAGGAAGCGCAGGCACTTGCGTTCTATATCTTCGGCAATCGCGTCCGAAACGGAAGTGATAAGTCCCATCCCCGCGAAAATCGCTGCCATCATGGTCACGAACATATTCTGCGGGATATCGTCGTTTGATCCTGCCACAAAAATAGTCATAAGCAGAGCCACGGCGGGGAAAGTGAAGAACATGACCAGTGCCATCGGACTTTTCATCACATCTTTTGCCTGTTTTGTAAAAATCGCTTTGATTATCCTCATTCTAACGTCACCCCCGTAAGTTTGATAAAAACCGCTTCCAAATCCGGCACGGTTTTGAATGAATCATGCCGCTCGCATATTTCGGCAGGTACGCCGTACTCGATAATCTTTCCTTTATGCAGAAGCGCGACATGGTTGCAAAGGCTGATAGCTTCATCCATATTGTGTGTAGTTAAAAATACGGTCGCGCCGTTATCGCACAAGCTCCGTATCAGCTTGTGTATACCCTTCGCCGTCGCGGGGTCAAGCCCGCTTGTGGGTTCGTCGAGGAATAATACTTTCGGTTCGTGCAGGATCGCCCGCGCCAGCGCAAGACGCTGCCGCATACCTTTTGACAGAGCGTTGACGGATTTTTTAGCGGCATCGCCAAGCCCTACGTTCTTCAACGCTTCAAGCGACTTCTTGCGGGGAATCTTATATATCTCCGCATATAAATTTAAATTTTCAAAACAGGTCAACCGCACGAACAATCCGTCCGAATCGAGCATAAGCCCTGTTTCGAGCATTTCTGCTCCCGTGCTGTAAGTACCGCCGTCCGCGTCAAGCTGGCGTGTGAGTATATTGATTATCGTCGTTTTACCCGCCCCCGAAGGACCCATCAACCCGAATATTTCCCGGTTATGCGCTTCAAACGTTACATCAGTCAAAACGGCATTGTCGCCGAAACGCTTGACGATATTAGTCATTTTTATCATATTTTGTATCTCCTTTGTCCTCTCTTTAAACAACGGGGATTCCAACGGCAGAGCCGCCGCGGAATCCCCGTATTATTGTTTTTTAATTTTTACAGTTTGTTATTTATAATAACAATAGCTATAGCCGTTGCGAGATACGCGCGCGTCGCTTCGGCGGTGGGCTTGAAGTTGACGTCATACAGTAAGCCGTTTTCAAGGAATGAAACGAACGCTGCCTGATAAATCGCGGCATTTGTCACATCTTTATAATGCACAAGCTGTTTGATCGTCGTAGTGCCCGCGGTTTTAGGAGGGCTTATCAAATCGGCCGCGCGCAGAATCTTATACATATAGCAGACGAAATCGTTATATGTCATATTAGCGGTGGGGTCAATGGAAGAAGTATCGATTTTGAGTGTCGAAATATCAAATCCGAGACCGTAAAACAATAGCGCGATTTCATTGAAAGTGAAGCCGTTATTCGGGAAGAAACTCGCTCCGTCCGCGAGGATTTTCCTTTCGATAAGCAATGTAAGCGAAGCGTCAAGACCCGGGTACGCGCTTATGTCTCTAAAACTTACGGTTGGTTTGACGTAGTAATTGAATACGGAAGTTTTACTGACTATCATGTTCGACACGACGGCCATGGCTTTGACTGTAGTATTAGCGGTAATTGTAATGGGGCTTGCATATCTTACAGAATAAATTGTAGGATCAGAGCCGTCTGTCGTGTAATATATTACAGCTCCCGGGGTGGATGAGGACAACGATACCTTGTCGCCGACTGTTAAATAGGAATTTGAGGTGATATTTGACGTAGGCGCGCCTGCCTGCTGCGTAGGAACATAATAATTAGGATAAGTCGGGTAAATCCAGTTCCAGTTCCAGCCCCAACCCCAGTTCCAGTTCCAACCCCAGTTCCAGCCCCAATTCCAATCCCAGTTCCAATGGTCATGGCTTTCGCATTTAGGGCAGTAATAATATTTGCAAATATCACAGTATGTTTTGATCGATTTATGAACCGCGCAATAAGTTGATGTACTTGAAGTTGAAGTATAGTGCGGACACTTCGGACAGTGATATGTTTTGCAGTACGTGCAATATGCTATATATGATCCGGAGTGCGTAGTACATTTTTCATTTATTGAATGGGCAGTATGGCTATGATACCCTTTGTTACATGAATGGCAATACCATTGCGCGCAATCCGTACAATACGTATAAGATTGATTATGTGCGGAACATACATAATATCCGCCCAAACCCCAATTCCAACCCCAGTCCCAACAAGGGTCATATGCCCAGCCGCCTCCATTTTTGGTTTGAAGATATTTTGCCCTGTTGGTTATGGTGCCGTAAACGATAAGCGTTCCGCCGTCAATCGTAAGCGTAGCGTTTAACGACAAAGTCACGCCTGCGGGTATGCGGAGTGTAAATCCCTTTGGAATAGTAACCGCTGAATTAACCGCCATATTTGAATTTATAACGAGCTCCGTTCCGGTTTTCGCTGCATTGTCAATCATTGACTGAGTAAGCGCAGTCGGGCTTGGCGGCGCCGCTATAATTGCAAACGACGAAAAACTCACTAACATGAGTACGCATAATGTAAGTGAAATAAATCTTTTTTTCAAAATAATCCGTCTCCTTTTTAATTAAATAATTAAATAATTTATACTTGTTAGACTGCCTAAAGTATATAAAGTTCCCAAAACATGATAATACTGTCAATTAAATTATATCACTATAAATATAAAATGTCAAGCGTTATAGTATTGAAAAGTTAATTATTTTAAGATATAATATAAATAAAAACAAAAAGAGGTAATAAAATGAAGATACAATATTTAGGAAC
>WREN01000231.1 GCA_009779295.1 Oscillospiraceae bacterium
GCCATAAACGGTTATTAAACATGGAAATAAATTTTCACAACATCGAATTAAAAATATCTGCGGGATTCATCTCGCAGGTGCCGAAAGACAATCAGCCGCAGATATTATTTTCCGGCAGGTCGAACGTAGGCAAGAGCACGTTGATAAACGCTCTGTTGAACCGCAAGAGTTTAGCGCGGGTAAGTGCCGCTCCCGGAAAAACGATAACGATAAATTTTTACGAAATCGATAAAAAGATATATTTCGTCGATTTGCCCGGCTACGGTTACGCGAAACGAAGCGAAACAGACCGCGCGAAATGGTCGCAGCTTGTGGATTCGTATCTGAACGAGAACATGTTTACACTGATTGTACAGATTATCGATATGAAAACAGGACCGTCTAACGACGATTTGTTAATGCTCGATTGGATGCGCCGAACGGATAAGCCGTATATAATCATCGCGACGAAAGCGGATAAATTGAATACTACTGAAAGAAAACTTATGTTAGAAGAATTAAAAAAATACAGTGAAAGAATAATTCCGTTTTCCGCGTTGAACGGCGAAGGGAAATCTGAAATTTTTAAAACAATACTAAAATATTGCGGAGGTAATTAGAATGTTCATAAATGAGTGTTTGAATATTAAAAACGGACATTTGAATATAGGCGGCGTTGACACGCTTGATTTAGCCGCGGAGTTCGGCACGCCGATTTATGTCATGGATGAACAAACGATACGGAAAAACTGCCGCGTTTATACCGAAGCCGTAAAAAAATACGCTCCGAACAGCGGTATGGTTTTGTTCGCGAGCAAAGCGTTGTCGTTCAAAGGAATTTATAAAATCGTCGCGGAAGAGAATCTGGGAAGCGATATTGTTTCCTCAGGCGAGTTATACACGGCGATTTCCGCGGGATTCCCAATCGAGCGCGCCTATTTCCACGGAAATAATAAAACTTACAGCGATATTAAATTCGGTATCGACAACAAAATCGGTTGTTTTGTTGTTGACAACATGGAAGAACTCGACGCGATAAATCAAATTGCCGCCAAAAAACAAAAAATTCTGCTGCGTATCACGCCCGGAATCGACGCGCATACGCACAAAGCTGTGAGAACGGGCAATGTTGATTCCAAATTCGGCACGCCTATAGCTACAGGGCAAGCGATTGAAATTGCTAAATACGCGCTCTCGCTTCCGAATATAGAATTGGCGGGCTTGCACTGCCATATAGGTTCGCAGATACTCGAATACGAGCCGTTCATATTGGCGGCGGATATTATGACGAGATTCATCGCGGAAATTAAAAAAATTACAGGATATGAAATCCGCGAATTGAATTTAGGCGGAGGATATGGGGTAAGATATATAGAGGAACATATCGGTATTGATTTTGATACTTGTATCAAAATCATGTGCGATACCGTTGTGAAAAACTGCAAAGAGAATGATTTGCAGATTCCGTATTTGATATTTGAGCCGGGCAGGTCTATCGTAGCGAACGCCGGAATTACATTGTACACGATAGGGTCGGTGAAAGAAATCACAGGATTCAAGAATTATGTTTCCGTTGACGGCGGTATGCCCGACAACCCCAGATATGCGCTGTACGGATCGGTTTATGAAGCGGAAGTATGCGGCCGCGCCGACGAACCTAAGAATTTCGAGTGTACGCTCGCAGGCAGATGCTGTGAAAGCGGAGATTTTATCGCGGAGAATATAAAAGTACAATCTTGCCGGTGCGGTGATATTCTCGCTGTGTTGACGACAGGGGCTTATAATTATTCTATGGCGTCGAATTACAACAGGATTCCGCGTCCGCCGATTATAATGATTAAAGACGGAAAGCCGTATATCGCTGTAGAACGTGAAAGTTTTGAGGATTTGATAAAGAATGATAAATAATCTCTTCAATAACCTGCCGTTATTTATAATGCGTATACCCGTATTATTGATCGCGCTGACGATTCATGAGGTATCGCATGGATTCATCGCGTATAAATTGGGCGACTATACCGCGAAAATAATGGGCAGATTATCATTGAACCCACTTAAACATCTCGACCCGTTTGGTGCGATAATGATGTTAGTCGTCGGATTCGGATGGGCGAAACCTGTGCCTGTTGACGTTCGGAATTTCAAAAAGCCCAAGCGTGACATGGCGTTGAGTGCGTTAGCTGGCCCGGTTTCGAATATATTGCTTGGATTTATTGGCGTATTCATTTGGATGCTGACATTTAATATTCGTTCGGATAGCACAATGGTATCCGCTTTGAAAATGTTTTTAGAAATATTTTTCTCATTGAATATCGGCTTAGCGGTATTTAACATGATACCGATCCCGCCGCTTGACGGGTCAAGGATATTCCTTCAATTTCTGCCGGAGAAAATATATTTTGGTATAATGCGTTATGAAAGATATATGATAATCGTTTTATTCGCATTAATATTTATGAACGTTCTGCCGATTTCGTGGCTTATGCAAAGAGTTATTTACGGCATGGTGTATGTACTTTCATACCTGCCGTTCTTTTAAATATTATGAATGTAAATTTTAAACTTGAAATATTCGAAGGTCCGCTGGATTTGTTGTTGAATCTGATCGACAAAAACAAAATAAACATTTATGACATTCCGATCGAATTGATTTTAAATCAATACATGGAGTATATCGACGAACTGCAACGATTGGATATGGAAATTACCGGCGAATTTATTAATATGGCGGCGGAACTTATATTGATTAAAAGCAAAATGTTATTGCCGCGTCCGGAAAAGGACGACCCTCGCTCGAAACTGACCGCTACGTTGATTGAATACAAACTGATAAAAGAAGCGGCTCTTTATCTTGGCGAGAAGTACAGCATATACGGCGGCAGGAGTATCAGAGAGCCGGCGATAATAACAAAAGAAACGATCCTTGAATTGCATGACGTTGAGTTATTGAGAACCGCTTTAAACAATTTAAAGAAGATTATCGAAACTGAGCAAAAGCATGTTGAAGATCATATCGCCAGTATCAACGAACAGATGGCGAAGCCAGTTATATATGTGCGCGAAAAAATATTGACGATTATAAGATTGCTGCGCAGCGGTGATAAAATAAATTTTTCAGATATATTTGAAAAATTTAATAACAAATCAGAAATCATCGCGGCGTTTATCGCGGTATTAAAACTTGTAGGTTCAGGAAGAGTCATTGTTATCGATGAAAATCATATTATGTTAAACAACGATTGGAAGAACAACGGATGAATGTAAATGTTAAAAATGTTATCGAGGCGGTAGTTTTTTCAGCCGGATATCCCGTTACATACAAGAAGCTAAGCGAACTGACCGGTTGTGATTTGGACGATGTTATTGATTTAGTCGGCGAATTGGCGGATGAATACAAGGAGCGCGGGATCAATCTTTTGATGTTTGACGAACAATGCCAATTCTGCTCATCGGAACAATATAAAGAAGCGGTCAATAACTTTTTGGGGACAAGCAAAACCGCCGTATTGTCGAATACAATGCTGGAAGTTGCCGCGATAATTGCGTACAATCAACCTGTTACCCGCGCGTATATCGAACAGGTGAGGGGCATTGACAGTTCCTACGCGATAAATATATTGCTCGACAAGAATTTAATCGAAGTCAAAGGCAGGCTTGATATACCCGGCAAACCTAACATCTATGGCACGACGATAGATTTTTTGAGGTGTTTCGGAATAGATTCGCTTGAAGAATTGCCTGAACTTGTTTAAACTTGCTAATATTTCATAGGGGAAGATAAAATGATTTGGTTTTTAGGAATATTATTATTTTTAATCAGTTTATTTTTTCTATGGGTGAAAGTAAGGATTATATATAATGAAACGTTGAAAGTAACGGTAGGGGTATTGTTTTTCAATTTTAAATTAATCCCCGCGAAAGAAAAAAAGGAAAAGAAACCTAAGAAGGGAAAAGAAATTACTTTAGAAAAAGTTGTTGAAGAAAAAAAAGAAGAAGTAAAACCTAATATTTTAGAATTAATCTCGCTGATTAAAAATATCATTACAAAAATAACCGAGCAGTTTAACAAACATTTGAATGTGAGCATAAAAGAATTACATATAAAAGTCGCGACGGATGACGCCGCGAAAACAGCGTTATTATACGGCGCGGTTTCACAAAGCGTAGTATATTTATTGGAGATAATTCAAAAGAACGTAAAAAAAGTA